>NZ_KZ984614.1:8610-43320 GCF_003574465.1 Methylobacterium crusticola | reverse complement strand
GGCACGCCGGCCCGGCCTCGCGGCCCGCCGCGACGGGCCGGCTCCGGGCCGGCTCCCGCCGTCCCGCATGAGGGCGTTGCGCGGACGCGCCGCGCGTTCGCGCCGCGCGTCCGTGCCCGCGCGGACCGCCGCGGCACGGTGGCGATCGACCCGGAATGATGCTTAGTCTGGGCCCGCAGTGGAACAGGGCCACGATGCGGGTCGGCCAAAAGATCATCCTGGTCGGCGGTCTGCCGATCGCCATCGCGGCGCTGATCGCGCTCGCCGGCTGGCTCCTGCTGGCCGAGGCCGAGCGCGCCCGGGGCGGCGCCGTCATGGCGGGCGCGATCTACCGCATCCTCACGGTGACGACGACCGTCCGCGACGAGTTCATCGCCGCGCGGCCCGAGGAGCGCACCGACCACGCCGAGCGCTTCGCCCGCCTGACCGCGGAGGCCGCGAGCTCCCTCGACGACCTGCGCCGCTTCGCCCGCACGCCCGACCAGGCGTCCCGCATCGAGGCGGCGCGGGCGGCCCTGAAGGCGTCCATCGACCGCATGCAGGGCCTGGTGCGGATCACCCGGGAGAACGACGGCCTCCTCGCCGAGATGGCCTCCCGGGCCGACACCCTGATCGCCCTCGCCGACCAGGCCCGGGACCGCCAGCGCGCCGCCAACACCGACCTCGTGGCCTCGCTCACCGACAAGGCCCGCCACCTGCGCCAGGTCCGCGACGTGGTCGGGGCGGTCAACGAGCTGCGCGCCGTCGTGGCGGCGGCCGAGATCGAGGCCCTGCGCCGCGGGGCACCCCAGCCCAGCCCCGCCGGCATGCGCCAGGTCCGCAACGCCGCCCAGGACCTCGCCCTGGCCCTGCGGGCGGACGGGCGCGGGCGCGAGGCCGAGGAGCTGCAGATCCTGGCCGCCTCCTACGAGGGCTGGCGCGCCGGCGAGGAGCCGCGGGTCCTGGCGGCCGCCGGCACCGCCGCGCCGGTCCCCTCCCCGGTCAACGTCCTCGACGAGTGGGGCGACCGGATCCTCAAGATCGACGGCTCGGCCCAGCGCGCGCTCCACGACGAGGTCACCCAGCTCCTGTCCTACGCCGTGCAGTCCAACGAGACCGAGCAGGCGACCCAGAACATCGCGATCGAGACGCTGAAGCTCGGGCAGCGCACCGCCGAGGCCCTGCGCCGCCGCGATCCGGGCAGCGCGGGCGCGATGCTGGAGGACGGCCGCCGCCTGTCCGAGACCGCCGCCGCCCTGCCGATCTCGCCCCTGATCCAGGGCGAGATGATCGACGCCATCGACGGCTGGCGCGAGCGCCTCGGCACCACGATCGACGGCCTGCGGCGCCAGAACGAGGGCATCGCCGAGATGGACCGCTTCGCCGCCGCCATCGGCGAGACGGCACGGAGCCTCAACGAGATCTTCATCGACGACGCCGACCGCTTCGGCACCTTCATCCGCCGCCTGCTGCTGATCGGGGCCGCCGCCGGCCTGGTGCTCGGCTCCGCCGCCGCCCTGGCGGTGGCCCGCTCGATCACCGGGCCCCTCCGGCTGCTCCAGCGCAGCATGCTGGCGCTCGCCGCCGACCCGGCGCGGCGCGACGTCGGCGAGGTGGTGCGCCGGCGCGACGAGCTCGGCGACATGGCCCGGGCCACCACCATGTTCGTGGACGAGATCGGCCGGCGCGAGCGCGCCCTGCGCCGGGCCAAGGAGGAGGCCGACCGCACCCTGGCGGAGCTGCGCCAGACCCAGTCCGACCTGATCCAGGCCGAGAAGCTCGCCTCCCTGGGGCAGCTCGTCGCCGGCGTCGCGCACGAGATCAACACGCCCCTCGGCATCGCGCTCACGACGGCCACGCTGGTGCGCGACGAGGCCCGCGAGTTCCGCGAGATCGCCGCCGGCCAGCTCTCCCGCTCGCGGCTGACGCACTTCGTCGACCGGGTGCAGGAGGGCTCGCACCTGCTCACCGCCAACCTCGCCCGGGCGGCGGACCTCGTGCACAGCTTCAAGCAGGTCGCGGTCGACCGGGTCAGCGACGAGCGCCGCCGCTTCCCGCTCCGCGAGTGGCTCGGCGAGCTGCTGCGCAGCCTCGGGCCCCTCCTGCGCCGGGGCGGCCACCGGCTCGACCTCGAGGCCCCGGAGGAGTTCGAGGTCGACACCCATCCGGGCGCCCTCGCCCAGGTCATCACCAACCTCGTCAAGAACGCCGTGGTGCACGCCTTCGCGGACGGCAGGCCCGGCTGCATCGGGGTCGCGGTCTCCCGGGACGGCGCCTGGGTGAGGCTCGAGGTGGGCGACGACGGCCGCGGCATCGCGGCGGCGGACCGGGAGCGGATCTTCGACCCGTTCTTCACCACCGCCCGCCACCGCGGCAGCTCGGGCCTCGGCATGCACATCGTCTACAACCTGGTCACGGGCCAGCTCCAGGGGCGCATCGCCGTCGAGAGCCGGGAGGGCCGCGGCACCACGGTCCGGGTCGAGTTCCCGGCCTGCCTCGCCCCGGCCCTGCCGGCGGCGCGCCCCGCCCTCGCGGCCGGGTGAGGGGCGGCCGGCTGGCGGATCCGCCGGCCGGGCGTGTATGGATCGCGTCCGCGGGAGCGGTGCTCCGGCGCGCGACGGGTGGCGAGGCGTCCGCCGGGCGGCCGGGGGCCGGCGGGCCTGAGCCAGGAGGGGAGTGCGGGATGCCCGAGAGACGGCGCGGAACCGGGGCGTGGCGCGCCCTCCTGCTCACCGCCGGGTGGCTCGCCGCCCTCGCGGGGGCGGCTTGTGCCAAGACCCTGGTCTTCTGCTCGGAGGGCAACCCCGAGTCGCTGAACCCCCAGCTCGTCACCACCACCACCGGCATGGACGCGGCCTGGCCGGTCTTCAACACCCTGGTGGCCTTCGAGCCCGGCACCACCACGATCCGGCCGGCCCTCGCGGAATCCTGGACCATCTCGGCGGACGGGCGCGACTACACGTTCCACCTGCGCCGGGACGTGCCCTTCCACCGCAACGCCCGCTTCAAGCCGACCCGTCCGTTCGGGGCCGCCGACGTGGTCTTCTCCCTGGAGCGGCAGTGGAAGCCGGACCACCCCTTCCACGCGGTCTCCGGCGGGCAGTACGCGTATTTCCGCGATCTCGGCCTGCCCGACCTGATCCAGGCCGTCGAGGCGGTGGATGACCGGACGGTCCACATCCGGCTGCGGGAGGCCGACGCGACCTTCTTGCCGAACCTCGCCATGGCCCTCGGCGTCATCCAGTCGGCGGAGTACGCCGCCGTGCTGACGGCGGCGGGCGAGCCCGACCGGATCGACCGCGAGCCGGTCGGCACCGGCCCGTTCAGCTTCGCGGCCTTCCAGCCCGACGTCGCCCTGCGCTACCGCGCCTTCGCGGAGTACTGGGGCGGACGCCAGCCGGTCGACAGCCTGGTGTTCTCCATCACGCCGAACGGCGCCGTGCGCCTCGCCAAGCTCCGGGCCGGCGAGTGCCACCTGATGGCCTTCCCCAACCCGGCCGACCTCGCGGCCATCAAGGCCGATCCGGCCCTGGTGCTGATGCGGGAGGAGGAGCTGAACATCGGCTACCTCGCGCTCAACGTCCTCAAGCCGCCCTTCAGCGACCCCCGGGTGCGCCACGCCATCGCGATGGCGATCGACAAGGCCGCGATCGTCGAGGGCGTGTACGGGCCCGGCGGGACGGCGGCCCGCACCCCGATCCCGCCGAACCTCTGGGCCCACGACCCGTCCATCGCCGACGATCCCCTCGACCGGGCGGGCGCGCAGCGGCTGCTCGCCGAGGCCGGCCTCGCCTCCGGCTTCGAGGCCGATCTGTGGTACCCGCCGGTGAGCCGGGCCTACAACCCGAACGGCCGGCGGGTCGCCGACATGATCCAGGCCGACCTCGCGCGCATCGGCATCCGCCTCAAGCTCGTCACCGACGAGTGGAGCGCCTACCGGGCCAAGATGCTGGCCGGCGTGCCCGCGCTGGCGCTGTTCGGCTGGACCGCCGACAACGGCGACCCGGACAACTTCCTGGGCGTGCTCCTCGGCTGCATCCCGGCTCGGCCCGGCGGCAGCAACGTCGCCCGCTGGTGCGACCCGGCGTTCGACGCCCTGGTGACGGATGCCCGCCGCACCACCGACCAGGCCGCCCGGGCCGAGCTCTACCGGCGGGCGCAGGCGATCTTCAAGCGCGAGACGCCCTGGGTGCCGATCGCCCACTCGGCGGTGTTCGTGGCGGCGCGCCGCGAGGTGACGGGCTACCGCATGGACCCGCTCGGCCGCCACCTGTTCCAGGGCGTCGGCCTTCGCGACACGCCCTGAGGCGACCGCCCGGGCGGGACCTGCGCGCGGCCGGCGCCGGTGGACGGGCCGGCGCGCCCGGGGCCGGGCGGGTGGATTCCCGGATCGCCTTCCCGTATCCCGGCCCGGTTGGGGCGAGCGCGGCGGCAGGAGGCCGGGTGGAGCACGAGATCTACCGCCTGCTGGGGCTGTTCACCTCGATCAGGGTGGACGTCCTGGCGCCCCTCGGGCTCGTCCTCGCCGTCGTGGTCACGGTCCACGCCCTCCTGAACAAGCGCGAGGTCGGCGCGGCGATCGGCTGGATCGGCCTCGCCTGGCTCTCGCCCCTGGTGGGCAGCGGGCTCTACGCGCTGTTCGGCATCAACCGGGTCAGCCGCCGCGCCCGGCGGCTGCCGGTGCTGCCGCTGCCGCGGCCCGGGGCGCCCGAGCCGCCCGCCGCCGCCGTGCCGGAGGCCTTCCGGCCCCTCGAGCGGGCCGCCGACCGGATCACCGGCCTGCCCCTCCTCGGCGGCAACCGCATCGCCCGCTTCCGCCACGGCGACGAGGCCTATCCGGCGATGCTGGCGGAGATCGGGCGGGCGCGGGAGAGCGTGGCGCTCTCGAGCTACATCATGCGCGACGACGCGACCGGGCGCGCCTTCGTGGACGCGCTCGCGGCGGCCCGGACCCGGGGCGCCGAGGTCTGCGTGCTCATCGACGGCATCGGCAGCGGCTACTTCTTCCCGGCCATGTACCGGCGCCTGCGCCGGGCGGCCCTGCCCGCCGGCCTGTTCATGCACTCGGCGCTTCCCTGGCGCATGCCGTTCCTGAACCTGCGCACCCACAAGAAGCTCCTGATCGTGGACGGGCGCGTCGGCTTCGTCGGGGGCGTCAACATCGGGGACGAGAACCGCGTCGCCGACGACCCGCCCGAGCCGGTGCGCGACACCCATTTCCGGCTCGAGGGCCCGGTGGTGCGCCAGCTGACCCAGGCCTTCTGCCGCGACTGGGCCTTCGTGATGGGGGAGGACCTGGAGGGCCGGCGCTGGTTTCCCGAGATCCCGCCCGCGGGCGGCACCCTCGCCCGGGTGGTGACCTCGGGCCCGGATTCGGACATCGAGAAGATCGAGTTCGTGGTGCTGGAGGCGGTGGCGACCGCGAGCCGCTCGATCCGCCTCGCCACACCCTACTTCCTGCCGAGCGAGCTCCTGCTCACCTCGCTCAGCCTCGCGGCGATCCGGGGCGTCACCGTCGACGTGATCATCCCGCAGGAGAGCAACCACCGGGTCGTGGACTGGGCGACCCGGGCCCATGTCGGGCCGCTGCTCGACGCGGGCGTGCGGATCTGGCTCGACCGGCCGCCCTTCGACCATTCCAAGATCCTGGTGGTCGACGACGCCTGGTGCTTCATCGGCAGCGCGAACTGGGACAGCCGCAGCTTCCGGCTGAACTTCGAACTGAACGTCGAGCTCTACGACCCGGATTTCGCGCGCGATCTCAACGGGCTGATGCGGGCCAAGATGGAGGCGCGGCTCACCCCCGAGGCCCTCACGGATCGCGCGATGCCGGTGCGCCTTCGCGATGCCGGCGTGCGTCTGCTGCTGCCCTACCTCTGAGGACGACGCGCTCGCGCAGGGTTCCGGCCTGGGCCCGGAGCGTCTCGGCCTGCGCCCTCAGCGTCGCGACGGGCAGCCGGAGGGGCTCGCGCGCGGGCCGCACCGGCAGGGACGCGGGCTCGAGGTGCACCACGATCGGCCGGTGGTCGGAGGCGCCCCGGGGCAGCACCGCGCGGCTGCGGCAGCTCAGGCCGCGCACGAGGCAGCGGTCGAGGCGCAGGGGCAGCAGGTCCACCATGGCGTGGGTCGGGTGGCGCGGCCCCACGTCGCGGAAGCCCGGCAGGAGCGCCGGGCCGACGATGTTGTAGTCGCCGAGGACCGCGGCCCGCACCGGCAGGTGCTGGGCGATCCGGCGGAGCTGGCGCCGGTTGAGCACCTGCCCGTGCGACAGGTGGACGTTCGCGACCCCGAATGTGCCGAGGTCGAGGACCTGGCAGACCCGGTCGATCAGGGCGCCCGAGGGCAGCGGGATCACCCGCGGCGGGCTCGCCCACGGCGTCGGGCTCCACATCGCCAGCCCGTGGATGCGCCGCGGCAGCGGCGCCCAGGCGAAGTGGCCGCCGACCCGCCCCTGCAGCTCGGTGATGTCGACGGTCGCCTCCTGCATCAGCAGCAGGTCGGGCTTCTCCTGCGCGATCAGCGCCTCGAGGGCGTCGACCGTGGCGCCGGTGCGGCGCAGGAGGTTCCAGCTGATGATCTTACGCGGGGCGGCGCGATGCGGCAGCTGGATCGGCGTGCCGTCGGCGGGCAGGAGGCGGGAGTGATTCAGCATGGCACCATGCAGGGCAGGATTGCGCCGGGACGATGGCGATCGGGCCGGGTCCGGCCGCCGTGATGCGGCGCACACTCATACGCCGGTCCGGCCCCGGACGGAACCGCCCTGCGCGGGGCCGCGCCCGGCGCTCCCGGCATGGTTCGTCCCTCAGGGCCCCACCGCCGCGATCCCGGGCAGGGCCCGCACCAGGCTCCGGAAGACGTCGCCGCGCTCCTCGAAGCTGCGGAACTGGTCGTAGGAGGCGCAGGCCGGCGAGAGCAGCACCACGGGCTCGCCGGCGCGGTCGTCGGCGGCCGCGGCCGCGGCCCGCGCCACCGCCGCCGCCAGCGTGCCGCAGCGGCTGAAGGGCACGTGCCCCTCGAGGGTGGCGGCGAAGGCCTCGCTCGCCGCCCCGATCAGGTAGGCGTGGGCGACCCGCGGGAAGTAGGGCGCGAGGGCCGCGATGCCGCCCTCCTTCGGCTTGCCGCCGAGGATCCAGTGGATCGACTGGAAGGCCGAGAGCGCCTTCTCGGCCGAATCGGCGTTGGTCGCCTTCGAGTCGTTGATGAATAGGACGGGGCCGCGCCGGCCCACCTCCTCCATCCGGTGCGCCAGCCCCGGGAAGCCGCGCAGGGCCTGCGCGAAGGCGTCGGCCGAGACCCCGAGGTTTGCGGCCACCGCGTACGCGATGGCGGCGTTCTGCCAGTTGTGGGCGCCCCGCAGCGGGCCGATCCCGGCGAGGTCCGCGACCGGCACGGCCGGCTCGGCCCGGCCGTCGATGATCACCCCGCGGCGGGCGAGGAGCCCGGGCCCGTCGCCGGCCTCCCCGACATGCACCCGGGTCAGCGGCCCGGCCCGGCGCCCGGCGATCGCCCGGCTCCAGGCGTCGTCGACCCCGACGACGGCGTGGTCGGACCCCGCCACCAGCCGCTCCTTGATGGCGGCGTACGCGGCCATGTCGCCGTGCCGGTCGAGGTGGTCGGGCGTGAGGTTCAGCAGGACCCCGATGGAGGGCGCGAGGGACGGCGTCAGGTCGATCTGGAACGACGACATCTCGACCACGTGGACCCGTCCCGGGGCGGGCGGCGCCAGGGACAGGATCGCCGTGCCGATGTTGCCGCCCATCTGGACGTCGTGCCCGGCGGCCGCGAGCACGTGGGCGATCAGCGCCGTGGTGGTGGACTTGCCGTTGGTGCCCGTGATGGCGACGAAGGGCGCGCCGGGGGCGCGCGCCGCCCGCTCGCGGCAGAACAGCTCGATGTCGCCGATGACCGGCACGCCGGCGGCCCGCGCGAGGCCGACCGTCCAGTGCGGCGCCGGATGGGTCAGGGGCACGCCGGGCGACAGGACCAGCGCCGCGAAGCCCGACCAGTCGGCCCCGCGCAGGTCCGCGGTCGCGATGTCCTGCTCGCCGGCGGCCGCCATGCGCGCCGGGTCGTCGTCGCAGGCGACGACCCGGGCGCCGCCGGCCCGAAGGCTCAGGGCCGTGGCGAGGCCGGAGCCGCCGAGCCCGAACAGGGCCACGGACCGGCCCGCGAAGGTGGTGGAGGGTGTCATCGTGTCGGCTCGCGCGATCGCCCGGAAGGCCTGTCGTCCCGCCGGTCCTGTCGACCGCGCCCGGCCCGGCGGGACGGGCGGGGCGCGACTGCTCCTCACCGCGGCGCCGGGCACGCGGCCCGCCGCCCGGGCCGGCCCCGCCTCAGTCGATGTCCTCGACCGCGTCGGCGCCGCCGTAGACCCGGTGCGCCAGGGAGGCCTCGATCAGGTCGTCGATGCCGCCGTCGAGGACGTCGTCGGGGCTCGTCGACTGGGCGCCGGTGCGCAGGTCCTTCACGAGCTGGTAGGGCTGGAGCACGTAGGAGCGGATCTGGTGGCCCCAGCCGATATCGGTCTTGGAGGCGGCCTCGGCATTGGCCTTCTCCTCCCGCTTCTTCAGCTCGAGCTCGTACAGGCGGGCGCGCAGCATGTTCCAGGCGGTGGCCCGGTTCTTGTGCTGCGAGCGCTCCTGCTGGCAGGCCACCACGATCCCGGTCGGGTTGTGGGTGATGCGCACGGCCGAATCGGTGGTGTTGACGTGCTGGCCGCCGGCGCCGGAGGAGCGGTAGGTGTCGATCCGGCAGTCGGATTCCTTGATCTCGATGGTGATCCGGTCGTCGATGACGGGGTAGACCCACACGCTCGCGAAGCTCGTGTGCCGGCGGGCGTTGGAATCGTAGGGCGAGATCCGCACGAGCCGGTGCACGCCCGATTCGGTCTTCAGCCAGCCGTAGGCGTTGTGGCCCTTGATCATGAGCGTGGCGCCCTTGATGCCGGCCTCCTCGCCGTCGGTCCACTCGACGACCTCGACCTTGTACTTCCGGCGCTCGGCCCAGCGGGCGTACATGCGCTGGAGCATGTTGGCCCAGTCCTGGCTCTCGGTGCCGCCGGCGCCGGCATGGACCTCGAGGTAGGTGTCGTTGGCGTCGGCCTCGCCGGACAGGAGCGTCTCGATCTGCCGGCGCGCGGTCTCCGCCTGGACGGCGCGGATCTGCTCCTCGCCCTCGCGGATGCTGGCGGCGTCCCCCTCCATCTCGCCGAGCTCGATCAGGGTGGCGCCGTCGGCGAGCCCCTGCTCCAGGCGGCGGATCGCCGTGATGGCGTCCTCGAGCTGGGTGCGCTCGCGCATCACGCTCTGGGCCGCCTCCGGATCGTTCCAGAGGCCGGGGTCCTCGGAGGCCGCGTTCAGCTCGGCCAGGCGCTTGTCAGCGGTATCCCAGTCAAAGATGCCTCCTCAGCAGCCCGATCGACTGCTTGGCGGCATCCGAGAGTTGCTCGATCTCGGCGCGCATCTGGTGTGACGGTCACTCGCGTGGGGTGGGTCGGCTTGATACCCGCCGGGCCGGCGCCTGTAAACGGAGCGCGGACCCGGAGGGAGCGGGAACGGGCGCCGTCCCGGCCCGGGTCCCGGGGGGCGGCCCCTCCCGCGGGCCTCAGTACAGGCCGCCCGCCTGCGCGGCGCGGTCGGCGTCGGGCGGCACGGCGCCCGGGGCGGCCGGCTGGGCGGTCGCCGGGGCCGAGTAGCTGTCGGGCGGGGCGGTGCCGGGCTTGAACGCCTCGAGGACGCCGCCCTCCGAGCCGCCCGCCCGGGTGCCGGAGGCGAGGTTGACGCGGATCAGCTTGATGCCCGGCGGCACGCGGAACGGCGTCGGCGGCTTGTCCTTCAGGGCGGCCTTCAGGAAGTCGCGGGCGATGGGCGCCGAGAGGCCGCCGCCGGTGGCGCGGTCGCCGAGCGAGCGCGGCTTGTCGTAGCCCATGTAGATCCCGACGGCCAGGTCGGGCGAGAAGCCCACGAACCAGGCGTCCTTGGCGTCGTTGGTGGTGCCGGTCTTGCCCGCGAGCGGCTTGCCGATCTCCTTCAGGATGGTGGCGGTGCCGCGCTGCACCACGCCCTCCATGATCGAGACCATCTGGTAGGCGGTGAGCGGGTCGAGCACCTGCTCGGACTCGTCCACGAGCTTGGGCTCGTCCTGGCCGGTCCACTTCTCGGCGTCGCAGCCGATGCACTTGCGGGTGTCGTGGCGGTAGATGGTCTCGCCGCTGCGGTCCTGGATGCGGTCGATGAGCGTCGGGCGGATGCGCCGGCCGCCGTTGTCGAGCATCGAGTAGGCGGTGACCATCCGCATCACGGTGGTCTCGCCGGCGCCGAGCGACATCGGCAGGACCGGCAGCATGTCGTCGTAGACGCCGAAGCGGCGGGCGTACTCGGCGATCAGCGGCATGCCGACGTCCTTGGCGAGCCGCACCGTCATCAGGTTCTTCGAGTGCTCGATGCCGTAGCGCAGGGTGTGGGGGCCGCCCGACTTGCCGTCGTAGTTCGAGGGCGTCCAGGCCTCCTGGCCCGGGCCGGCCTCGATGGTGATGGGCGAGTCGAGCACGATCGAGGACGGCGTGTAGCCGTTGTCGAGTGCCGCCGAGTAGACGATCGGCTTGAACGACGAGCCCGGCTGGCGCATCGCCTGCGTGGCGCGGTTGAACTCGCTCTCGTCGTAGGAGAAGCCACCCACCATGGCGTGGACGCGGCCCGTGTAGGGGTCCATCGCCACGATGGCGCCGGAGACCTCCGGGATTTGCCGCAGGCGGTACGCGCTGGTGTTGCCCTCCAGGCGCTCGACGTAGACCACGTCGCCGACGTTGAGCGCCGAGGCGACGCCGCGCCCGGTCCAGCGCACGCCGTCCGCCCCGACGATGCCGGTCTCCCGGTCCTTCGAGACCTGCCCCGAGCTCTCGCGCCGGGGCTGGAGGCCGATCATCGCCCGGCCGCCGGAGGTGTCGAGCACCACCGCGAGCCGCCAGGGCTGCACGTCGCCGAGGGCCGGCACCTCGGCCACCGCCATGCCCCAGTCGCGGCCGGCGAGCTCGACGCGGCTCTGCGGCCCGCGCCAGCCCCGGGCCTGGTCGTAGCGCACCAGGCCGTCCACCAGGGCCTTGCGGGCCATCGCCTGCATCTTCGGGTCGAGGGTGGTGCGCACCGAGAGGCCGCCCTCGTAGAGCTTCTTCTCGCCGTAGCGCTCGGAGATCTCGCGCCGGACCTCCTCGGCGAAGTAGTTCGCGTTGGCGGTGTTGGGCGAGACGGAGCGCGGGTTGACCCCGAGGGGGAGCTTGCGCTCGGCCTCGGCCTCCTCCTTGGTGATGTACCCGTTCTGGGCCATCAGCCCGATGATCTCGTTGCGCCGCGCCAGCGCCTGCTGGGTGCGCCGGTAGGGATGGTAGTTGTTCGGGCCCTTGGGCAGGGCGGCGAGGTAGGCGGCCTCGTGGATCGTCAGCTCGTGCACCGACTTGCCGAAATAGTCGAGGGCCGCCGCCGCGATCCCGTGCAGGTTGCGGCCCGGCACGATCGTGCCGAGGAATATCTCGTTGAGGTAGAGCTCGAGGATCTTGTCCTTCGAGTAGGTCGACTCGATGCGCAGCGCGATCAGTGCCTCGCGGACCTTGCGGTCGAGGGTCTGCTCGTTGGAGAGCAGGAAGTTCTTGGCGACCTGCTGGGTGATCGTCGAGGCGCCCTGCTTCTTGCCGCTCGAGGCGTTGGTGACGACGGCGCGGACGATGCCCTCGGGGTCGATGCCGCCGTGCTTGTAGAAGTTCTTGTCCTCCGCCGACAGGAAGGCCGCGATCACGATCTTGGGCATCGCCTGGATCGGCAGGTAGAGCCGGCGCTCGCGGGCGTACTCGGCGAGCAGGCTGCCGTCGGCGGCGTGGACGCGGGTCATCACCGGCGGCTCGTAGTTGGCGAGCGCCGCGTGGTCGGGCAGGTCCTTCGAGTACTTCCAGTAGAAGTAGCCGCCGGCCGCCGCGCCGAGGACGAACAGCATCGCCGCGATGCTGAACACGAAGCCGAAGAAGCGGAGGATGAAGCGCATCGAAACCCGATCCGTCGATGGTGCCGTCGCGGCGTGGGAGGTCCCGCGCGCGAGTGTAGCTCAGGGGCGACGGCGACCGCCACACCCCGGGCGTGTTCCCGGATGACGACCATTGGTCGTGAGAATGCGCGGGTGCACCTCCCCGGAAGGGTGATGCACCGGCGCGGACGCCCGAACAGCGAGGGGCCGACGGGCCCCTATCGACACGGGATCTATGGTGAAACTGGGGCGGCAGGCCCCGGCTCGGCCTGGGCGGCCCGGCTCGCCGCCCGGGCGGCGCGGCCGAACCGCGGCGGCTCGGAGGGGCCGAGCCGCGGCGGCTCGGAGGGTTCGGGCCGCGGCGACTCGGCGCCGTCCACGACCCGGGGGGCGTCGGCGCCGCGGCCGGCCAGGGCCGGGCCCGGGGCCGGCAGGCGGGCGGAGAAGAAGGTCTCGATCGCGCCGGCCATCTGGGCGGTGACCCGGCCGCGCCACTCCTCGGAGAGCAGGAGGTCGAGGTCGCGCTTGCTCGACAGGTAGCCGAGCTCGACCAGCACCGAGGGCACGTCGGGCGAGCGCAGCACCCGGAAGCCGGCCTCCCGGTGGGGCTTGGCGCTCATCTCCATGACCCGGCCGAGCTGGCCGAGCAGGCCCTGCGCGAACCGGGCCGAGAAGCCCCGGGTCTCGCGCAGCGTCAGCTCCTGGAGGATGTCGGCGACGTCGCCAGGCCCCTCGCCCGGGTCGGCGCCGGCGGCGGCGTCCGCGGTGTTCTCCCGGTCGGCCAGCCGCGCCGACTCGGCGTCGGTGGCGCGCTCGGATCCGGTGTAGACCGTGGCGCCCCGGACCTGGGGGGCGGCCGAGATCGAGTCGGCGTGGATCGACACGAACAGGTCGGCCCGGGCGTCGCGGGCGATGCGCACCCGGTCGGCGAGGGGCACGAACACGTCACGCTCGCGGGTCATCCGCACCCGCACCCGCCCGGACGCCTCGAGGCGCTGCACGAGGCCCTGCGCCACCCCGAACACGATGTCCTTCTCGAACACGCCGTTGGCCGCGATGGCGCCCGGGTCGGTGCCGCCGTGGCCGGCGTCGACGATGACGAGGGGGCGCGCGTCCACGGCCTCCCGGGCCGGCGCGGGCCGCGGGCGCGCCGGCTCGGGCGCCACGGCGGCGCGCCGGAAGGCGTCGCGGTCGCTGCGGGCGAGGTCGATGGTCAGCAGCGTCGCCCCGTCCCGCGGGCGGGTGGCGGTGGCGACCCGCGCCACGGTGGCGGCCTGGGCGAGGTCGATGACGATCCGCGACCGCCCCGGCGCGAACAGGCCGTAGCGGTAGGAGGCGACCACGCCCTCGCGCCGGCGGCCGGCCTCCGGCGGCAGCTGGAAGTTCACCTCGGGCAGGTCGACGATGGCCCGGTCGGGCCGCTCCATCACGAAGGCCCGGGCCTCGACGGGCCGCGACAGCACCACGCTGAGCCGCGTGCCGCCCTCCGGCGCGGGCGCGAGATCGGCCGCGATCGCGACCGCGGGGGCCGCGGCCACGGGCGCGGCGGTTTGCGCCTCGGCGCGGGCCGCCGGCGCGAGGGCGTGCAGCGCGAGCGCGAGCACGAGCGCGAGCCAGGGCGCGCGGCGCGGGGAGGAGGCGCGGCGCGGGGAGCGGATCGGGTGGGCGCGTGTCGGCATGGCCATCCGGCGACTCAATCGACATCCGGGTTACGCCATAACGCGCCCATGGTTAACGCGACGCAAAGCCCCCGGGCCGGGCGCGTCGGGCTGTTGCCGCCGGGGCACAGGCACTCGCGTAAGCGATCGCGCTTGCAAATCCAGGGCGACACTCTGTAATGGTATGGACCCCCGCCCGACGCCGCCGGCTCATCGTCGCGGCCCACGGGCCTGCCCGGATGCTTGCGAGCGTCTCCGGCGCCGGCTCGTCGTCGGCAGACCTTCCGACGGTCGGCATCCCGCGTGCCGGGCAGGAGTCGCTTTGATCCGCGGCGGCGTTCGTGAACGTCGTCGCCCGTTTTACCGGCGGTCGGCCTCAGTACCGGCGCCTCGTTTCGAAAGGTCGGTGGGAGTATGCGCGGACGCACAGCTTCGGCTCTCGATGCTGCCGTCCCCGGCGCGCACGTCCGGCGTCGCGCCCGTCCGCGTTCCCTGCCCCCGGCCGTGGTCAACCCCTCGCGCGCAAGGACGCGCGCAGCGGCGATTGACGGCAACCCCCGCACGACATCAACCGCCGCGACCAGTCGGTCGCGGCACGGGACAGCCTCTCCGGGGCGGGTCCTCGCACCCGGGGCGGCACCGGACTCCGGAGGCGACCCCTCCCGCGGACGGCCACGTTCCGGACGGCCAAGTCCAGCGGCCCTGCCGTCACTCGCCATGCCGAAAGTTCGTCATGGCCAACAAGATGCTCATCGATGCCGCCCACCCGGAAGAGACCCGGGTGGTGACGGTCAAGGGTTCGAAGGTCGAGGAATTCGACTTCGAGGCTGCTAACCGCCGCCAGCTGCGCGGCAACATCTACCTCGCCAAGGTCACCCGGGTCGAGCCGTCGCTCCAGGCGGCGTTCGTCGAGTACGGGGGGAACCGCCACGGCTTCCTGGCCTTCAGCGAGATCCACCCCGACTACTACCAGATCCCGATCGCCGATCGGATGGCGCTCCTCGAGGAGGAGGCCCGGGCCGAGCGCGAGCACGCCGAGCGCCCCGAGCGCGAGCCCGAGGAGAACCGCCGCCGCCGCCGCCGCGGCCGGCGCGCCGAGGCCTCCGCCCGCAAGCCCGACGCCGTCGTCAGCGCCCCCGCCGAGGGGCTGGAGCCGGAGGCCGGCGAGCACCCGGCCGCGGAGACGGAGTCCGCCGGGTTCGCGGCCCGGGAACCCGCGCCCGAGGGCTTCGGGGCCCCGGACCTCGAGGACCGGGACGCCCCCCCGCGGGACGAGGCGGCCGGTGATTTTCCGGCGGCCCACGGCGACCCCGTGCACGAGGCCGGCGGCCCGGAGCCGCACGCCGCCGCGCCCGGGAGCGACCACCCGGACCCGGCCGAGGCCGAGCCCCACGGCGAGCCCGTCGCCGAGGCGGCCGAGCCCGGCGGCGATCCCGACCGCGCCGTGACGCCGGTCGAGGCCGAGCCGGAGGCGGCCGGGTTCGTCGAGGCCGCGGCCCCCGGGGCCGAGGCGGCGCCGGCCGGCGAGGGCGCCCTGCCCCAGCCCGTCGCGGCCACCCAGCCCGTGGCCGGGAGCGACGCGGACGACGACGAGCACGCCTCCGACGAGCACGCCTCCGACGGACCCGACTCCGACGAGGAGGACGAGGAGGACGACGACGAGGACGACGAGGACGAGGCGGGTGCCGAGGCCGGCGAGGACGACGAGGACGACGACGCGGACGGGGACGAGGAGGACGACGAGGACGAGGAAGCCGAGGAGCCCGTCGTCGAGCAGGTCGGCGGGCGCGGTGACGCGCTGGCCGAGATCCCCGAGCGCCCCCGCGCCCCGCGCCGGCACTACAAGATCCAGGAGGTGATCAAGCGCCGGCAGGTGATCCTGGTCCAGGTCGTCAAGGAGGAGCGCGGCACCAAGGGCGCGGCGCTGACCACCTACCTGTCGCTGGCCGGCCGCTACTCGGTGCTGATGCCCAACACCGGCCGCGGCGGCGGCATCTCGCGCAAGATCACGAGCGCGGCCGACCGCAAGCGCCTGAAGGAGATCGCCACGGACCTCGAGGTCCCGGACGGGATGGGCGTGATCCTGCGCACGGCGGGCGCGTCGCGCACCAAGCCGGAGATCAAGCGCGACTTCGAGTACCTGATGCGCCTGTGGGAGAGCGTGCGCGAGCTGACGCTGTCGTCCTCGGCGCCCGCCCTCGTCTACGAGGAGGGCTCGCTGATCAAGCGCGCCATCCGCGACCTCTACAACAAGGACATCGACGAGGTCCTGGTCGCGGGCGACGAGGCCTACCGCGAGGCCAAGGACTTCATGCGGATGCTGATGCCGAGCCAGTCGAAGGTGGTGAAGCCCTACCGCGACCCGGCTCCGATCTTCGCCCGCTTCGGGGTCGAGCAGCAGCTCGACGCCATGTTCTCCAACCACGTCTCCCTGCGCTCGGGCGGCTACCTCGTCATCAACCCGACCGAGGCCCTGGTCTCGATCGACGTGAACTCGGGGCGCGCCACCCGCGAGCACGACATCGAGGACACGGCCCTCAAGACGAACCTGGAGGCCGCCGAGGAGGTGGCCCGCCAGCTGCGCCTGCGCGACCTCGCCGGCCTGATCGTCATCGACTTCATCGACATGGAGGAAAAGCGCAACAACCGCGCGGTCGAGAAGAAGCTGAACGAGTGCCTGAAGAACGACCGCGCCCGCATCCAGGTCGGCCGGATCTCGCCCTTCGGCCTCCTGGAGATGTCGCGCCAGCGCATCCGCACCGGCGTGCTCGAATCCTCCTCGGTGCCGTGCATCCATTGCGGCGGCTCCGGCTTCGTGCGGGCCACCGCCTCG
The DNA here is from genome assembly GCF_003574465.1 of Methylobacterium crusticola. GTDB lineage: Bacteria > Pseudomonadota > Alphaproteobacteria > Rhizobiales > Beijerinckiaceae > Methylobacterium > Methylobacterium crusticola. Next base: position 26,841 of record NZ_KZ984614.1, on the reverse strand, counting down.
GTGGCCCTGCTGATCCTGCGGGCGATCGAGGAGGCGCTGATCAAGAGCAGCGCCCACAACCTGATCCTGCGCACCCGCACGGAGGTGGCGCTCTACATCCTCAACCAGAAGCGCGGGCACCTGCGCGAGCTCGAGGTCCGCTTCGAGGTCGCCATCGTCATCTCGGCCGACGAGCGGCTCGCGGCGACCTCGGCGTTCCACCTCGACCGGGGCGAGCCGGCCCAGCGCGTCGAGCCGCGCAACCCCGTCACCAGCATCCGGGCCGAGGCGGTGCTGCCGCCGCCGCTCGAGGACGAGGACGAGGACGAGGAGGACGTCGCCGAGGAGTCCGAGGCCGAGGCCGACGAGGGCGTGGCCGAGAGCGCTCCCCGCGCCGAGGCCGAGGGCGAGGGCGAGGACGAGGGGGGCGGCCGCCGGCGCCGCCGGCGCCGGCGCCGGCGCGGGCGCGGCGACGGGCGCCCCGGCAGCGAGGATGCCGCCGAGGGCGAGGCCGAGGGCGAGGGCGAGGAGGTCGCCGCGGGCGCCGTCTCGATCCCGATCACCGAGGACGGCGAAGGCCCCGAGGCGGAGGAGCGCGAGCGCCAAGGTGACGAGCGCCAGGGGGACGAGCGCCAAGGTGACGAGGCGGGCGGGCGCCGCCGCCGCCGCGGCCGCCGCGGCGGACGCAGCCGCGACCGCTACGAGGATGTCGGCGGCGCCATCGGCGACGAGGTGGTGGCCGGCGCCGAGATCGGCGAGGCGAGCCCGACGGGCGGCAGCCTGATGCCGGACGCCCTGGCCGAGGAGATCGTCGCGGTCGAGGAGATCGCCGGGCCTCCCCTGGAGGCCGTCTCCTTCGCCGACCCCGCCGCGCCGGACTTCCAGGCGCGGGACCTCCCGCCGCGGGACCTCCCCCCGCGGGACTTCCCGCCGCGGGACTTCCCGGCCAAGGATGACCCGGCTCCGGACCTCTCCGCCCTCGAGCGCGAGGCCGCCACGACCGCGGCGATCGAGGAGCCGGGCCCCGAGGCGGCCGCGCCGGCACCCCGGGTGCCCGTGGCCCCGGTCGAGCCGGAGCCCGAGCCCGTCGCGGTGGTGCTCACGCCGCCCGACCCGGACCGTCCCAAGCGCGCCGGCTGGTGGTCCCGGACCCGGGCTGCGATCAGCGGCGACTGAGCGCCGCCCGCCCGGGCGGAGGCCCGTCCTCCGCCCGCACCCGCCCTCCGCGAGGTCCCGAGCGGCCGCGCCCCTCCCCGGGGCGCGGCCGCTCGGCGTTCGGGGGCCGCGGCGGGAAACTCTTGGCGCCCGCCGCGCCACCCCAGCGTCAGGCCGGGGCGCAACCCCGCCGAATGCGCCGTTGCGTCGGCCCTCATCATGCGGCGATTTCCGGAACGGGACTGTATCGGCGTCGATAAACTTGGTGCGGCGCGTGTCCAGAGCGCCCGCCCGGTGCCGGCGCGCAAGCATCTAACGCGTTATCTGCGCCCGCGTCCGGGCCGGTTAACGGAAGCGATACCGGCTTTGATCAGGATCGCCCGACGATTACCTGAGTTGACGCCATCATGTTCCGTTCCTTACGTGCTCCGCGCCCACCCGTTGCCGCGTCCCCCGAATCCCCGGAGGTGATCGAGGCGCGCCTCGCCGACCTTCTCGACCGGGCCGGCGCGGCGCAGGCCGTCCCCGGCGGGAACGGGCGCCTCGCCGCGGCCCTGGAGCGCTTCGCGGCGCAGGGCCGCCGCGTCGCCGCGGCGGATCTCGGCATCGCGGCCCGGGTCGCCGCCGAGGCCTCGGAGGCCGCCACGGCGCTCGGCTGGATGATGCACGACGCCGCCGAGATCGCCGGCCAGACCCGCGCCATGGCGGCGGCCGTCGAGGAGGTCGCGACCTCGACCCGCGAGCTCGCGAGCCGCTCCCAGGACAGCGCCGACCAGGCCGAGCGCGCCCGCGCCGGCATCGCCGGCTGCGCCGTCGACATGCGGGAGGCCACCCGCACCATGGCGGCCATCGAGACCCAGGCGGTCCAGATGCAGCAGCGCCTGGGCGGCTTCGAGGGCGCGGCGCTCCAGATCCAGGAGATGGCCGGCGCCATCGAGGCGATCTCGAGCCAGACGAACCTGCTCGCGCTCAACGCCACCATCGAGGCGGCCCGGGCCGGCGAGGCCGGGCGCGGCTTCGCGGTCGTCGCCGCCGAGGTCAAGCAGCTCTCCGGCCAGACCGCCCGGGCCACCGACCAGATCCGCACCCGCCTCGCCACGCTGCTGCAGGAGCTCGCCGCCATCCAGGCCGCCGTGGCGGAGAGCCGTCAGGCGGTGGCGAGCGGCACCGCGGCCGTCGCCCGCGTGGAGACCCGGGTCGCCGACGAGGGCGCCGCGGTGTCCCGCACGGCCGAGGGCATCCGGGCCCTCGCCGACGTGCTCGGCCAGCAGCAATCCGCCGCGAGCGAGATCTCGGCCGGCGTGCAGCAGGTCGCCGGCAAGGCCGCCAAGACCCGCACCGAGATCGAGGGGCTGACGGCGCAGCTGCTGCGGGCCGAGACCTGCGCGGCCGAGGCCCTCGACGCCGCCGCCGCCCGCGGCCTGCCCGCCTACGCCCTGGTGCGCCTGCCGGCCGACGTCGCGGCCTGGAAGCGCCGCCTCGCCGCGGTGCTGGTGGGCCTGCGCCCGGCGAGGCCCGAGGAGGCGGAGTGCTTCGGCCCCGCCGCCGTGGCGGCGTTCGCCGCCGCGGGCAAGTCCTTTGCGGGCGAGACCGCCGCGGGCGAGTCCTCCGCGGGCGGGTCCGCCGCGCTCGCGAGCGCCTGCGCGGGCGGGTCCGCCGCGCTCGCGAGCGCCTGCGCGGAGGCCCGGCGCCAGGCCGCCCTGATGATCGAGGGCGTCGGCGCGGGCGACTGGGCCCGCGCCACCCCGGCCTTCCAGGCCTTCGAGGCCGCCGCGAAGGCGATGGTCGCGGCGGCGGAGCCGCTCGCGACGGCGTGAGGCCGCCCCGCCCGCCGCGGTGCCCTGGAGGCGCGCCCCTCTGACGTGGCGGACACGGCTCCAGGCCCCCGTTCCGGTCGCGTCCTCTGCGCCGGACCGGTTGCCGGTTCCTCGGAACTTGCTCTAAGCCTTGCCGGGTCGCGACGCACCGGGAGGGGACGATGGCTGGGGTCACGCGCAGGCGTGTCCTGGGGAGCGCGGCCGCCGGCGCGGCGGCCTCGGCCCTGGCGGGGCGGGGGGAGACACGCGCCGCGAGCCTGGATGGGGGATCCGCCGCGAGCCTGGATGGGGGATCCGCCGCGAGCCTCGATGGGAGACCCGCCGCGGGCCGGCCCAACATCGTGTTCATCATGGCGGACGACCTCGGCTACGCCGACGTCGCCTGCTACGGCCGCCCGGACCTCGCGACCCCGCACGTCGACCGCATCGCCGCGCGGGGCGTCCGGTTCACGCAGGCCTACGCCAACTCGGCGGTCTGCTCGGCCACCCGCACGGCGCTGATCACCGGCCGCTACCAGTACCGCCTGCCGATCGGCCTGGAGGAGCCAGTCTCGACCCGGTTCACCGGCGGGCTCCCGGCCGACCACCCGACCCTGCCGGGCCTGCTGCGCGGGGCGGGCTACCGGACCACCCTGATCGGCAAGTGGCACCTCGGGAGCGTGGTGGAGCACGGGCCGCTGCAGCGGGGCTACGACCGTTTCTGGGGCTTCCGGGGCGGCACCATCGACTACTTCAGCCACCGCGGCACCGACGGCAGGCCCGACCTCTGGGACGGCGACGTGCGGGTGGACGAGGTGGGCTACGCGACGCACCTGATCGGCCGCCGCGCGGTCGAGGCCGTCGGGCAGGCCGCGGCCTCCGGGCGCCCGTTCCTGCTCAGCCTGCACTTCAACGCGCCGCACTGGCCCTGGGAGACGCCCGACGACGAGCCCGAGTCCCGGCGCATCGCCGGCAGCAACCTGCGCCACTTCGACGGCGGCACCCAGGCCACCTACCGGCGCATCGTCGCCGAGATGGACGCCCAGATCGGCCGCGTCCTCGACGCGCTCGAGGCCCACGGGATCGCGCAGGACACCATCGTGGTGTTCACGAGCGACAACGGCGGCGAGCGGTTCTCCGACACCTGGCCCTTCACGGGGCGCAAGACCGAGCTCCTTGAGGGGGGCCTGCGCATCCCGGCCCTCGTGTCATGGCCCCGCCGCCTGCCGGCCGGGGCGGTGTCGGACCAGCCGATGATCAGCATGGACTGGCTGCCGACGCTCCTGGCCGCCGCCGGGGCGCGGCCGGACCCGGCCTACCCGTCCGACGGCATCGACCTCCTGCCGATCCTCACCGGCGAGGCCCCGGCCCGGCCCCGCACCTTCTTCTGGCGCTACCGCGCCAACGGGCAGGCCGCGATGCGCGACGGCGACCTCAAGTACCTCAGGATCCGCGACAACACCTTCCTGTTCGACGTGGCGGCGGATCCGCTGGAGCGGGCGAACCTCCGGGCGCGCCGCCCGGCGGATTTCGCGCGCCTCGAGGCGGCGTGGCGGGACTGGAGCGCCACCATGCTGCCCGAGAGGCCCGAGAGCTTCACGGAATCCTACACCGGCGCCCAGCTCGCCGACCATTACGGCGCGCAGGTCCCCCTGCCCCGCCCGGCCGCCGCCGGCGAGGCGCCGCCCTGACGCGGCGCCGGTGCCGGGCGTCCTTGGAGCGGACCCGGGCTCCCCCGTCCGCGCTCACGCCGTGCGCTCGCACCGGAACGCCGTCGTGCGGTACGGGAACGTCACCTCGGCGCGGCCCGCGAGGTCGGGGGTGCGGGCGATCAGCGCCCGCACCTGCCCGGCGACCCGGGCCCGCTCGGCCTCCGGCAGGGCCGCGATGAAGCTCACCGACAGGACGCGGTCGACGATCACCCGCTCGGGCGGGCCGGCATGGCCGTACCGGAAGACGCGCTCCTCGAGCGGCCCGAATCCGGCCGCCGGAAACACGGAGCGCCAGGCCTGCGCGTGGTAGCGCGGCGCGTCGCCCGCGTGGGGCGCCATGATCGCCGTCAGGGCGGCCACCCACGGAACGCCTTCGTCCCGCACGTTCCAGACGAGGCCGAGGCGCCCGCCCGGGCGGAGGACGCGGCGGATCTCGGCGAGGGCCGCGGGCGTCGCGAACCAGTGGAACGACTGGGCGCAGGCGACGGCGTCGGCCCCGCCGTCGGGGAACGGGATCGCCTCGGCGCGGCCCGGGCGCGCCTCGACCTCCGGGTGGCCGGCCGCGAGCTGGTCCAGCATCGCCCGGACGGGCTCCACGGCGATCACCCGCGCGCCGGTCCCGACGAGGTGCGGGAGCAGCTTGCCGGTGCCCGAGCCGAGGTCCAGGACGGTCGTGCCCGCGCCGAGGCGAAGCGCGGCTCGCAGCCAGTCGAGCAGCGCCGGCGGGTAGTCCGGCCGGCCCCGGGCGTAGGTCCCGGCGCCCGCCGTGAAGCCGCCCGCGGCGGCGGGGTGGAGCGTGGTCGTCATCGGGGCTCCCGGTCGGTCTCGGGTGGTCGAGCGGCCACGGGCCCTCCGCCTCGACGGTCCGGCCCGCGACATTGCTCCGGGCGTCGCCCGGAGCTTGAGCAGGGTGCCGAGCAGCCGGCGCCCGCAGGCCGCGAAGGCGGGCACGACGACCTCCCGAGCCCGGGACCCGCCCGGTCGAGCGTCGCGCGGCAGCCGCCGATCAGCCCGGCCTTCTCCAGGATGCGGACCCGGCGCAGGCACGGCGGCGGCGACAGGCCCACCTCCTCGGCGCGCGCGACGTTGGTGAACCGGGCGGCGCGCTGCCGCGCCGCCAGGATCCGGCCGTCGGTCGCGTCGAGCGTCATGGTCGGCATGGTGGCGGGCGCACGGGGTTCCGGCCCGGCACAATAGGCCGGGCGGCGCGCGGATCGAAGCGGCAATCGCCCGGACCTGCCTTGCCTTGGTCCGGCTGGCGCCGGCGCGGGCCCCTCAGGCGAGCCATCCCCGCAGGCGCCGCACCGCCTCGTGCGCCTCCGCCTCGCCCCCCGCGAAGGAGAAGCGCAGGTGGTGCGCGCCCGCCTCCGGGTCGAAGTCGAGGCCGGGGGTCGCCGCGACCCCCGCCTCGTCGAGCATGCGGCGGCAGAAGCCGATCGAGTCGTTCGTGAGCCGGGCCACGTCGGCGTAGAGGTAGAAGGCGCCGTCCGCCGGATGGACCGCGCCGAGGCCGAGGGCGGGCAGCTCGTTCAGCAGCAGGGCGCGGGCGCGGGCGTAGTCGGCCTTCACGGCCTCGAGCTCCTCCGTCGCCTCGAAGGCCGCGAGCGCCGCCACCTGCGACAGGTAGGGGGCCGAGATGTAGAGGTTCTGGGCCAGGCGCTCGATCGGGCGCACCAGGGCCTCGGGCACCACCATCCAGCCGATGCGCCAGCCGGTCATGCAGTAGTACTTCGAGAACGAGTTGATGATCACGGCGCCGTCGTCGTGGGCCAGCGCCGTCGCGGCCGGCGCGCCGTAGGTCAGGCCGTGGTAGATCTCGTCGGAGATGAGGCGCAGGCCGAGCTCCCGGCACGCCTGCCCGAGGGCCGCGAGGCCGGCCGCGCCGATCATGGTGCCGGAGGGGTTGGCCGGGCTCATCACCAGGAGCCCGGCGAGCGGGGCCGCCGCGTGGGCGGCCCGCAGGGCAGCCGGATTCGGCACGAAGCCGTCCTCGGCCCGGAGCGCGAGCCCGACCGGCGCGAGGTCGAGGGCCTGGAGCACGCTGCGGTAGGCCGGGTAGCCCGGCGCCGCGATCGCCACCCGGCGGCCCGCGTCGAACAGGCTCAGGAACGCGAGCACGAACCCGGCCGACGACCCGGTGGTGACGACCACCCGCTCCGGCGCCACCGCGACGCCGTAGGCCTCGGCGTAGTGGCGGGCGATGCGCTCGCGCAGGGGCGCGATCCCGAGCGCCTCCGTGTAGGGGATGCGCCCCGCCGCGAGCGCGGCCTGCGCGGCCGCGATGGCGGCCCGCGGCGCCGGGGCGGAGGGCTGCCCGACCTCCATGTGCACCACCGCGTCGCCCCGCCGCTCCCGGACGGCCGCCGCGGCGAGCACGTCCATCGCCAGGAAGGGGGCGACGCGCGCGGCGCGGCGGGAGACGAGGGGGTCGGGCGGGAGGGGCTGCATGGCGGGTCCGATCCGGGTGTGAGACGTCGGCCCCGCCGCGGCGAGGAGCGGGCTCCCCGTGGCGCGGCGGTCGCCCCCCGCACATAACGGCATTCGCCCGGCAATGCGCCCCTGCGGCCTCCCGGCCGCCGGGCGAGCTGTCCCGCGGCCGCCTGCGGCCGACGCAACCGACGCGGCCGCCTGCGGCCGACGCGACCGCAAGCGGTCGACGCGACCGTGATTTGACAAGGCCGCCGCGAAACCGCCTAACCGGCACGTCAAGGATCGTGCCGTCAGGAAGCCGGCGCGCTCGCGCGACCGCTTCGCCGCGGCCGACCCACGATGAGGACGACGATGCTGCCCCTGCCCCGCCTTCTGCCCGCGCTCGCCCTGACGGGCTTCGTCGCCCTGGCGGCGGCCCCGACCCGCGCCGAGGCACCCCTGACGGACGCCCAGCGCCAGGCCGTCGAGGGCATCATCCGCGAGTACCTGGTCAAGAACCCCGAGGTTCTCCAGGACGCGATGGCCGAGCTTGAGCGGCGCACGCAGGAGGCCCAGAAGCAGGCCCAGGCCAGCGCCCTCAAGGAGACCCGCGACGTCCTGCACAACTCGCCCCACGGCATCGTGGCCGGGAACCCGGGCGGCGACGTCACCCTGGTCGAGTTCTTCGATTACAATTGCGGCTACTGCAAGCGCGCCCTCACCGACATCCAGACCATCATGAAGAGCGACCCCAAGCTCAAGGTGGTGCTCAAGGACTTCCCGGTGCTCGGGCCGGACTCGCTCGAGGCCAGCAAGGTGGCGCTCGCGGTCAAGCAGCAGCTCAAGGGCGACAAGCTGTTCGACTACCACGTCAAGCTGCTCGAGACCCGCGGCCGGGTGAACGGCGAGCGGGCGATCTCGCTCGCCCGCGAGATGGGCGCGGACGTCGCCCGGCTCCAGAAGGACATGCAGTCGCCCGAGATCCAGGCGGCGCTCCAGGAGAATGTCGGTCTCGGCGACAAGCTCGGCCTGTCGGGCACCCCGGCCTTCATCATCGGCGACGAGATCATCCCGGGCGCGGTCGGGATCGAGCCGATCCGCAAGACCGTGGCGGGCGTCCGCCAGTGCGGCCACGCCGCCTGCTGATGGGCGACGCGCCCGCCCCTATCGCGCGGGCGCCGCATCGGCTAAGTCCCGCCCGCGTCGCCGGTCCGCCGGACGGCCCTGGCGGTGCTCCGGTGCCTCGCCACGCCCGCGCGACGCTCCCGGCGGGTCCGCGACCCGCCTCCCGCAAACGACCGCTGAAGACCGCCGTGCCCCCGATGCCCAAGCATGACCCGTTCGATCCCGAACTCGTTCGCGAGCTCGCGACCCTGATCGCCGAGACCGACCTGACCGAGATCGAGGTCGAGAAGGGCGACCTGCGCATCCGCGTCGCCCGCACCGTGACGGCCCAGCAGGTCCAGGTGCCCGTCACCACGGCCGCGCCCGCGGCGCCGCTGCCCGCCGCGGCGATCCCGGCCGCGGCGGCCGAGCCCGACGCCAGGACGCTGGCGGCGCATCCCGGCGCCCTGCTCTCGCCCATGGTGGGCACCGCCTACCGCAAGCCCTCCCCCGACGCGAAGTCGTTCGTGGAGGTGGGGGCCCGGGTCGAGAGCGGCGCCCGCGTGCTCCTCGTCGAGGCGATGAAGACCTTCAACGACATCGTGGCGCCCCGGTCCGGCACCGTGACGGCGATCTTCATCGAGGACGGGCAGCCGGTCGAGTTCGGCGAGCCCCTGCTGCTGATCGAGTAGCCGGCCGCGAGGCCCCTGGGTCGCGAGGCCCCCGGGTCGCGAGGCCCCTGGGTCGCGAGGCCCCGTCACCCGGTGTGCCGCATCGTCCGCGACGAACCGGTCCCACCCCCTCGGGAAGTGCTTTCGTCCTCATGTTCGACAAGATCCTGATCGCGAACCGGGGCGAGATCGCGCTCCGCATCCTGCGGGCCGCCAAGGAACTCGGCATCGCCACGGTGGCGGTGCATTCCACGGCGGATGCCGACGCCATGCACGTCCGGCTCGCCGACGAGAGCGTCTGCATCGGCCCCCCGCCCGCCCGCGACAGCTACCTCAACATCCCGTCGATCGTCGCGGCCTGCGAGATCACCGGCGCGGACGCGGTCCATCCGGGCTACGGCTTCCTGTCCGAGAACGCCCGCTTCGCCGAGGTGCTGGGGCACCACAACATCGGCTTCATCGGGCCGAAGGCCGAGCACATCCGGGTGATGGGCGACAAGATCGAGGCGAAGCGCACGGCCAAGCGCCTCGGCATCCCGTGCGTGCCGGGCTCCGAGGGCGGCGTCACCGAGCCCGACGAGGCCCGCCGCATCGCCGCCGACATCGGCTACCCTGTCCTGATCAAGGCGGCCTCCGGCGGCGGCGGGCGCGGCATGAAGGTCGCCCGCACCGAGGCCGACCTGGAGACCGCGCTGGCCACCGCCCGCACCGAGGCCAAGGCGGCCTTCGGGGACGACGCCGTCTACCTCGAGAAGTACCTCGAGAAGCCGCGCCACATCGAGGTGCAGGTGCTGGGCGACGGCCGGGGCAACGCCATCCACCTCGCCGAGCGCGACTGCTCGCTCCAGCGCCGGCACCAGAAGGTCTGGGAGGAAGGCCCCTCGCCCGCCCTCAACGCCGAGATGCGCGAGCGCATCGGCGGCGTGGTCGCGCGGGCCATGCAGGAACTCGGCTACACGGGCGCCGGCACGGTCGAGTTCCTGTACGAGGACGGGGCGTTCTACTTCATCGAGATGAACACCCGCATCCAGGTCGAGCACCCGGTGACCGAGATGATCACCGGCATCGACCTCGTCAACGAGCAGATCCGGGTCGCGGCGGGCGCGCCCCTGTCGGTGCGCCAGGAGGAGGTGCGCGTCGAGGGCCACGCCATCGAGTGCCGCATCAACGCCGAGCACCCGGCCACCTTCCGGCCCTCGCCCGGCACCATCACGTACTTCCACCCCCCGGGCGGCCTCGGCGTGCGGGTGGATTCGGCCGCCTTCCAGGGCTACCGCATCCCGCCCCACTACGATTCCCTGATGGGCAAGCTCATCGTCCACGGCCGCACCCGCAACGAGTGCCTGATGCGCCTGCGCCGGGCCCTCGACGAGTTCGTGGTCGACGGGGTCGACACCACCCTGCCGCTGTTCCGCACCCTGGTGCGCAACCCCGACATCCAGAACGGCCTCTACGACATCCACTGGCTCGAAGAATTCCTGAAGACCGGCGGCCTGGACCTGGCCTGAGGCGCCGTTCGGGCAGCCGCCCGATCGACCCGCTGGCGGCCGCCGGAACGTCTCGCGGGCGCGCCCGCAGCGGCGCCGGGACTGCGCGAGATCTTGGCCGAGATCTTGGCCGAGATCTTGGTGACGTCCCCGCGCGGCCCGGAACGCAACCCGGGACCGCGCCGTTCTCCCCCCGCAGGCGGGCCGCCGTCGTGCGGCCGGGGCCGCACCGGGTCCGCCGGGAGACACCCTATGCGCCTCCTCAGCCTCCTCGCCGTGTCGGCCGCCCTCGCGGCGACGCCGGTCCTCGCCCAGTCCCCGTCCGGCAACGCCGGCCAGCCGAGCCGCGACGTGCCGCAGGCCGGCCAGGCCACCGGCGGCCCCCGCGCCACCCCGGCGGCGCCGATGAATCCCGGCCCGGACGCGACCGGCACGGTCGGCGGCGCGCCCGGCGGCGGGGTCGAGTCGGCCAAGCGGGGCAACGACGCCGCGCCGAACCGGGCGGCGCCGAACCTCGGCACCACCTCGGGCGGTCCCTCGCGCTGACCGGGATGCGGGCCGGGCCCGCCGCGGGGCGTTTGCCAAGCCGACGGCGCGGGTGGAGAATGGCGGCCCGTGAGGCCGGTCCGGAACCCTCGTGATGCACGGCAGCGTCTTCGTCGAGATCACGCCCGAGATCCTGCTCAAGGCCTACGCGGCCGGCATCTTCCCGATGGCGGAGGACGCGGACGACCCGGCCCTGTACTGGGTCGAGCCGCGCGAGCGCGGCATCCTGCCCCTCGAGGGCTTCCACCTCGGGGCCCGCCTCGCCCGCACGGTGCGCAACGGCGGCTTCGATGTGGTGACGGACCGCGACTTCGACGCCGTGATCGAGGGCTGCGCCGCCCCGCGCCGCGACAGCGCCCGCACCTGGATCAACGGGCGCATCCGGGCGCTCTACGGGGAATTGTTCGACCTCGGCTACTGCCACACCGTCGAGGTCTACGCGGGCGAGCCCCGCACGCTGGTGGGCGGGCTCTACGGCGTCTCCCTGGGCTCGGCCTTCTTCGGCGAGAGCATGTTCCACCTGGAGCGCGACGCCTCGAAGGTGGCCCTGGTCCACCTCGCCGCCCGGCTCCGGCGCGGCGGCTACCGCCTGCTCGACGCGCAGTTCGTCACCGGCCACCTGAGCCAGTTCGGGGCCGTGGAGGTCCCGCGCCAGGTCTACAAGCGGATGCTGCGCGACGCCGTCGAGCACCCCGCGCGCTGGGACGACGCGCCCCTGTCGGGCCGCGAGGCGGTGGCCCTCCTGGCCCCGGGCTGAAGGGGGGCCCGCCCGCCGCAGCCGGCCGGGTCAGCGCGGGATCGCGTTCGGGTCGGCGTTGAGGGGCAGCGGGCCGTCATTCGTCGGGAAGAAGCGCCGCGACGGCGACTGGCGCGGCTGCACCGGGGTCCCGCGCAGCGGGGCGACGTCGACCTGCCCCTGGCGGTTGACCTGCTGGGCGCGGCCGTCCTCGCCGCGCTGGGCCTGCTCGCGGCGGCGCCGCTCGGGCTTGGTCGCGGCCACGGGCGCGTCCTCCTGCTCCTTCGGCTCGGCCACGACGTCGCTGCCGCCTTTGCAGTCGACGAGCCAGACGTCGTAGATCGGGTGCTCGATGGCGTGCAGGCCCGGGCTCGCGGCGAACATCCAGCCCGTGAAGATGCGCCGGTACTTGTTCTCGAGCGTGACCTCGTCGACCTCCAGGAACGCCGTGGTCTTGGCGCTCTCGGTCGGCGGCCGGGTGTAGCAGACCCGCGGCGTCAGCTGGAGCGCGCCGAACTGCACGGTCTCGTCCACCGCGACCTCGAACGACACGATGCGGCCGGTGATCTTGTCGAGGCCCGAGAACACCGCCGTCGGGTTGCGGATCTTGTCGGCCCGCGCGGCCGGCGGCGCGAGCAGGGCCGCGAGGCCCGCGAGCAGGAGGGCGCGCGCGGCGGGACGTGCGGTCATGCGGCTCACACCCAACTCTCCAGGCTCTCCCCCGCCGGCCGGCGCCGGGTCGGTGCGGGCGCGGGCCGGGATTCGGGCAGGACCCGCGGTAGACACCCCGAGGATGGTGGAAAAAGGGCGGGGCCTACTCGCCCGGCACCCACGGCACGTAGTCGCCGGTCGCCGCCGGCCGCTGCCCGTAGGAGAGCTGCGAGCCCCGGGGCCGGTAGGCCGCCACCGTGCCGGTGAGGTTCTCCTCGTGGGGCTTCTGCCACTCCCGGGGGGTGTAGGCCTCGTCCGGCGGCGCCACGTCGGAGGTGTGGCAGAGCCAGCCGCGCCAGCCCGGCGGCACCTTGGAGGCGTCGGCGTAGCCGTTGTAGATCACCCAGCGCCGCTCGGGCCCCACCGAGGCGTCGATCAGCGGCCCCATCGCCCGGTAGTAGCGGTTGCCGAACTCGTCCGCGCCGACGTAGGTGCCCCGGCGCCTGGTGTAGAGGTTGAGGCTGACGGTCGAGCCGCTCCACCAGGTGAAAATTCGAAGCAGCGTGTCTCTCAGCGCCATCGCGACCGTCTCGTGGGAACCGGCGGGGTGCGTCCGCACCCCCCGCTCAATCGCGCGGGACTATGGTGAGGCGCCAACGGGAAGTCCAGCCGCACCGCGTCGCAGGAGGGGGCGGCGCCCGGCGCCGGGGCGGCCCGACGCCTCCCCGCTCCCGGCCCGGCGGCCCCGCCGGCGTGGCGGAAATGCCTCAGGCCCGGTCCGGACGCGGCGGACAGGAGGTGCCTGGCCTGTGGGTTGCAAAAAACCCGCGCCGAATCCTGCAAGCCTCCCGCGGGCTTAGCCGGAGGCCCGGACCTATCCACAGGAATCTGGCTGTCGACACAAGATCTAGCGCGGAACGGAGTCGTCAGCCACTAGTTGTTGACGTGGAGGCCTTAAGGTCGCTAGTTTCGCAGGCATCGGACGGGCGCCCTCAACCGGGGCGCCGCGGCCCGGGTCCGCGTCCGCCGTCGCGGCGACGAGCGCCCCGACTGAGTCCTTCATCGAGTTACGGGCGGCCGGTCCAGGCGACGGGACGCCCCATCCTGTGCGTGACCGGAGAGTATCCCCATGCGGTTCGAGCGGCGCATCACCACGGCCGGCCAGTCCCCCTATGCCAGCATCCCGTTCCGCAAGGCGGTGAGCGAGATCCGCAATCCCGACGGCTCCGTGGTGTTCCGCCTCGACGGCATCGACGTGCCGGAGGCCTGGAGCCAGGTCGCCTGCGACGTCCTCGCCCAGAAGTACTTCCGCAAGGCGGGCGTGCCGGCGGCGCTCCGGCGGGTCGAGGAGAACGACGTCCCGTCCTTCCTGTGGCGCTCGGTGCCGGACGAGGCGGCGCTCGCGGGCCTGCCCGAGGAGGCGCGCTACGTCTCCGAGACCTCGGCCACCCAGGTCTTCGACCGGCTCGCCGGCTGCTGGACCTACTGGGGCTGGAAGGGCGGCTACTTCACGGGCGAGGCGGACGCGAGCGCCTTCCACGACGAATTGCGCGCCATGCTGGCCCGCCAGATGGTGGCGCCGAACTCGCCGCAATGGTTCAACACCGGCCTGCACTGGGCCTACGGCATCGACGGTCCGGCCCAGGGGCACTACTACGTCGACTACCGCACCGGCGTGCTGACCCAGTCGGCCTCGGCCTACGAGCACCCCCAGCCGCACGCCTGCTTCATCCAGTCGGTCGCCGACGACCTCGTCAACGAGGGCGGCATCATGGACCTCTGGGTGCGCGAGGCGCGCCTGTTCAAGTACGGCTCGGGCACGGGCTCGAACTTCTCGCGCCTGCGCGGCGAGAACGAGCGGCTCGCCGGCGGCGGCAAGTCCTCGGGCCTGATGTCGTTCCTCAAGATCGGCGACCGCGCCGCGGGGGCGATCAAGTCCGGCGGCACGACCCGGCGCGCCGCCAAGATGGTGATCGTCGACATCGACCACCCCGACGTCGAGGCCTTCATCGACTGGAAGGTCAAGGAGGAGCAGAAGGTCGCCGCCCTCGTCACGGGCTCGAAGGTCGTGAGCCGTCACCTCAAGGCGGTGATGAAGGCCTGCGTGAACTGCGAGGCTGCCGGCGACGCCTGCTTCGACCCCGAGCGCAACCCGGCCCTCAAGCGCGAGGTCAGGATCGCCCGCAAGGCGATGGTGCCGGACGCCGCGATCAAGCGGGTGATCCAGTACGCCCGCCAGGGCTACACCGACATCACGTTCCCGATCTACGACACCGACTGGGACTCGGAGGCCTACCTCACGGTCTCGGGCCAGAACTCCAACAACTCCGTCTCGCTCACGGACGACTTCCTGCGCGCCGTCGACGCCGACGCCGACTGGTCCCTGACCCACCGCGTCACCGGCAAGCTGGCCAAGACCCTGAAGGCCCGCGACCTCTGGGAGAAGATTGCCGAGGCGGCCTGGGCCTCGGCCGATCCGGGCCTGCACTTCAACACCACGATGAACGACTGGCACACCTGCCCGGTCGGCGGGCGGATCCGGGCCTCGAACCCGTGCTCCGAGTACATGTTCCTCGACGACACCGCCTGCAACCTCGCCTCGGCGAACCTGCTCGCGCTCTACGACCGCGGCGCCAAGGCCTTCGACGTCGCGGGCTACGAGCACCTCTGCCGGCTCTGGACCGTGGTCCTGGAGATCTCGGTCATGATGGCGCAGTTCCCGAGCCGGGAGATCGCCGACCTCTCCTACAAGTACCGGACCCTCGGCCTCGGCTACGCCAATATCGGCGGCCTCCTGATGACCATGGGCCTGCCCTACGATTCCCGCGAGGGCCGGGCGCTGGCCGGCAGCCTCACGGCGATCATGACGGGCGTGTCCTACGCCACCTCGGCCGAGATGGCGGCCGAGCTCGGTCCGTTCCCGGCCTACGAGGAGAACGCCGACGCGATGCTGCGGGTGATCCGCAACCACCGCCGCGCCGCCCATGGCGAGGCCGGGGGCTACGAGTTCCTGAGCATCGAGCCGGTTCCCCTCGACCACGCCGCCTGCCCGCAGCCGGACCTCGTCGCCCACGCCGGGGCGGCCTGGGACCGGGCCCTCGCCCTCGGCGAGGAGCACGGCTTCCGCAACGCCCAGGCGACCGTGATCGCGCCCACCGGCACGATCGGCCTCGTGATGGATTGCGACACCACCGGCATCGAGCCCGACTTCGCCCTCGTGAAGTTCAAGAAGCTCGCCGGCGGCGGCTACTTCAAGATCATCAACCGGGCGGTGCCGGACGCCCTGCGCACCCTCGGCTACCGCGAGGCCGAGATCGCCGAGATCGAGGCCTACGCGGTCGGCCACGGCTCGCTCGGCCAGGCGCCCGCCGTCAACCCGGGCTCCCTGCGCGCCCGGGGCTTCACCGACGACAAGATCGCGGCCGTGGAGGCCGGGCTCAAGTCGGCCTTCGACATCAAGTTCGTGTTCAACCGCTGGACGCTCGGGGAGGATTTCCTCACCCAGACGCTGAAGGTCCCGGCCGACCGCCTCGCCGAGCCGTCCTTCGACCTCCTCGCGCATCTGGGCTTCTCCCGCCGCGACATCGAGGCCGCCAACGTCCACGTCTGCGGGGCGATGACCCTGGAGGGCGCGCCGCACCTCAAGCGCGAGCACTACCCGGTCTTCGACTGCGCCAACCCGTGCGGCCGGATCGGCCGGCGCTACCTCTCGGTCGAGAGCCACATCCGCATGATGGCGGCGGCGCAGCCCTTCATCTCCGGGGCGATCTCGAAGACCATCAACATGCCCAACGACGCCACGGTGGAGGATTGCAAGAACGCCTACCGGCTGTCCTGGACCCTCGCGCTCAAGGCCAACGCCCTCTACCGCGACGGCTCGAAGCTGTCCCAGCCGCTCAACGCCGCGCTCATCGCGGACGAGGACGTCGAGGACGTCGAGGAGGCGATCGAGGCCCTGCTGGCCCAGCCCGCCGCCGCCAAGGCCGCCACGGTGGCCGAGAAGATCGTCGAGCGCGTGATCGAGCGGGTGGAGCGCATCCGCTCGCAGGAGAAGCTGCCGGCGCGGCGCAAGGGCTACACCCAGAAGGCCAAGATCGGCGGGCACACGATCTTCCTGCGCACCGGCGAGTACGACGACGGCCGTCTCGGCGAGATCTTCCTCGACATGAACAAGGAGGGCTCGGCGCTGCGGGCGCTGATCAACAACTTCGCGATCTCGGTCTCCCTCGGGCTCCAGTACGGCGTGCCGCTCGAGGAGTACGTCGACGCCTTCACGTTCACCCGCTTCGAGCCGGCGGGCTTCGTGCAGGGCAACGACGCGATCAAGAACGCGACCTCGATCCTCGACTACGTCTTCCGCGAGCTCGCGATCTCGTATCTCGGCCGCATGGACCTCGCGCACGTCAATCCGTCCGAGATCCCGAGCACCGGCCTGAGCGCGCAGGCGACCGGGCCCAAGGAGAGCGTCGCCGACAAGCCCGTCGCCAGCAACGTCTCCCGCGGTCTGCTGCGGGGCTCGGCCGACCGGCTGACCCTGATCCACGGCGGCCCCGCCGGCGGCGCCTCCGGCGCCGCGCCCGCCCCCGGCGCCGCGCCATCCCCGGGCCCGGGCGTGCCGGCGGGCGGCACCGTCCACGCGGTGCGGGGCTCGGTCGCCCTCAAGGCCGAGCCGGCGCTTCCCGGCCGGGCCGAGGCCCTCGTCGACGCCCTGCCCTTCGCCAAGCCCGAGCGCAGCGTCGCCGACCGGCGCGCCGAGGCGAAGATGAAGGGCTACGTCGGCGAGGCCTGCCCGGAATGCGCGAACTTCACGCTGGTCCGCAACGGGACCTGCCTGAAGTGCGACACCTGCGGGTCCACGACCGGGTGCTCGTGAGGGCCCGGTCGCCGGGTCCGGGCGCCCCGCCCGGCCGGGACGGCCCGCCGCCGGCCGGGCGGCGGCCCGGACCTGGCCCGGGGTGCTTCGTCTGAGGCAGGCCGCGCGAGCGACCGATGGGCGGCCCGGACCCGGGCCGCCCTCATTCCGTCGGCGCCCGCGCGAGGTCGGCGGGCTCGGGCGGTCGCCCCGGGGATCGTCCGGGATCCGCGGCGCGCGCGGGCTCCATTACCCCCGTCCACTTGCGCGAGAAGTCGTTCGCCGCGAAGTGCTCCACCATGAAGTCCACGAAGGAGCGGACCTTGGCGGAGAGGTGCTTGCGGGTCGGGTAGGCGATGTTGATGCGCAGGCGCGGCAGGTCCCAGGCGTCGAGGACCGGGACGAGGCGCCCTTGCGCGACGTCCTCGTGGACGATGTAGGCGGGCTGCACCAGGATGCCGAGGCCGGTGAGCGCCGCGGCGCGCAGGATCTGGCCGTCGTTCGATTCGAGCAGGCCGTGCACGGGCAGGCGGATCGTCTCCGCGCCGCGGCTCAGGCTGAGCTCGTTCGGGTTGTTGGCGTAGGTGTAGAGCAGGAGCGCGTGGCCCTCGAGGTCGCGCGGGTGCGCCGGCGCGCCGTGCCGGGCGAGGTAGGCGGGCGCCGCGGCGAGCACGCGGCGGGTCTCGCCGAGGCGCCGGATCGTGATGTTGCTGTCGGGCTCGAACTCCCGGGTGCGGATCGCCACGTCGATGCCGTTGTCGATGAGGTCCACGTAGCGGTTGGCGACCTCGACGTGGACGCGCACGTTCGGGTAGCGCGCCACGTAGGCCGGCAGGCGCGGGGCGATGTGGCGGAGCGCGAAGGAGAGCGAGGCGCTCACCCGCAGGAGGCCGCTCGGGTCGAGGGCGGTGCCGTTCACCGCCGCCTCGGAATCGGCGAGGTCGGCGAGCAGCGCCCGGGCCCGGGCCAGGAAGGTCGCGCCCTCCTGGGTGAAGTGGAGCGTGCGGGTGCTGCGCCGGACGAGCTGGGCGTTCAGCCGCTCCTCCAGGGCCGCGAGCGTGCGGCTCGCGGCGGCGTTCGAGATCCCGAGCGCCTGGGCCGCCCCGCTGATGCTGCCGACGTCGGCGATGCTG
>NZ_KZ984614.1:0-8580 GCF_003574465.1 Methylobacterium crusticola | reverse complement strand
CCCGCCGCGCCGCGCCGCGCCCGCCCCGGCCGGGGCGCGCGGCCGGCCGGGCCTCCGGTGCGCCGCCGCGTCCGCGACGCACCCTCCCCGGGGCGGACCGCGCCGGCGCTCCGCCCCGGGCGGACCCGGCCGCGCCGCCGGACCGCGTGTCCGGCGGCGCGGGGCCGCCTAGTTCTTGGCCTTGTCGACCAGGGCCTTCTCCTTGATCCACGGCATCATGCCGCGCAGGCGCTCGCCGACCTCCTCGATCGGGTGGGCGGCGTTGCGGGCCCGGGTGGCCTTGAACGAGGTCTGGTTGACCCGGTTCTCGAGCATCCAGTTGCGGGTGAAGGTGCCCGACTGGATGTCGGTCAGCACCCGCTTCATCTCGGCCTTGGTCTCGGGCGTGATGATGCGCGGGCCGGTGACGTACTCGCCGTACTCGGCGGTGTTCGAGATCGAGTAGTTCATGGTGGCGATGCCGCCCTCGTAGATGAGGTCGACGATCAGCTTCACCTCGTGCAGGCACTCGAAGTAGGCCATCTCGGGGGCGTAGCCCGCCTCGACCAGGGTCTCGAAGCCGGCCTTGATCAGCTCGACGAGGCCGCCGCAGAGCACGACCTGCTCGCCGAACAGGTCGGTCTCGCACTCCTCCTTGAAGGTGGTCTCGATGATGCCGGCCCGGCCGCCGCCGTTGGCCGAGGCGTAGGAGAGGCCGAGGTCGTGGGCGTTGCCCGAGGCGTCCTGCGCGATCGCGATCAGGGTCGGCACGCCGCCGCCGCGCAGGTATTCCGAGCGCACGGTGTGGCCGGGGCCCTTGGGGGCGACCATCAGCACGTCGAGGTCGGCGCGGGGCTCGATCAGGTTGAAGTGCACGTTGAGGCCGTGGGCGAACATCAGGGCGGCGCCCTGCTTCATGTTGGCCTCGAGCGAGTCGCGGTAGATCTCGCCCTGCAATTCGTCGGGGGTGAGCATCATCACGACGTCGGCCTGGCGGGCGGCCTCGGCGACCTCCAGGACCGTGAAGCCCTCGGCCTCGGCCTTCCTGGCGCTGGCCGAGCCCTTGCGCAGGGCGATCACCACGTCCTTGACGCCCGAGTCGCGCAGGTTCAGCGCGTGGGCGTGGCCCTGGCTGCCGTAGCCGACGACGACGACCTTCTTGCCCTTGATCAGGTTGATGTCGGCGTCACGATCGTAATAGACCCGCATGGCGGCTCCCCCTGTGTGCAGTTGGTGAGATGTGAGCGCTCCGGGCGCTGGAGCGGCCGTGCGACCGGCCGGCTTGTAGCGGCGTGATTCGCGTCAGGGAATAGGCTCGGCGCGCGAAGCGGGCCGCGGCGGCACATTGCAGGGCTGCGCCGCCGATCGGGGCCGCGCTTCCCCGCCGGCGGCCTGCCTCGGGGCCCGGGCCCTCACGCCGGCAAGGCCAGGCCCTCGCGCGCGAAGGCCCGCTGCACCGCCGGGCGCTCCGCCATGCGGCGGGCATGGTCCGTCCAGTACGGGAACCGGGCCGCCATGTCGTAGCCCAGCACCGCGCCGCGGCCCCAGGTCCAGAAGGTCAGCACGTAGGCGTCGGCGACGCTGTAGCGGGAGCCGGCCGCCCAGCCGCCCCGCGACAGCCCGACCTCGACCATCGTCCACAGGTCGGCGCAGGTCTCGCGCGCCGTGGCCTTCACGTCCTCGACCGCGGCCGCGTCGGTGGCGTAGCGCTCCGCCCGCCGGATATGGGCGTAGGCCGGATGCACCGTCGAGGCGATCCAGGCCAGCCACTCGGCGCAGCGCGCCTCCTCGCGCGGGTCCGCCGGCCACAGCCCGGCCTCGGGGTGGCGGCGGGCGATGTAGCGCAGGACGGCCGGGTTCTCGGTCAGCACCCAGTCGCCCTCGGCGAGCGCCGGCACCCGGCCCTTCTGGTTGATGGCGAGGTAGGCGCCGCCCCTCTGCTCGCCCCCCGCGAGGTCGACCCGCACCGCCTCGAACGGCGCGCCGGTCTCCTCGAGGACGATGTGGGGCGCGAGCGAGCAGGCGCCGGGCGCGTAGTAGAGCGTCAGGGTGTCGGGCATCGAGCGGGGCCTCCCGGCGTGTCCCGGCCGCGGTCGGTCGCGGCCGTATCGGTTCTCGGCGGCCGCGCGCTACATCGGCTCGGGCCCGCGCGCCATGGCGGCGACGCCGGTGCGGGAGACCTCGACGAGGCCCACCACCGCCATCAGCTTGACGAAGCGGTCGACCTCCTCGGTCGAGCCGGTGAGCTCGAACACGAACGACGCGAGAGTCGCGTCGAGGGTGCGGGCCCCGAAGGCGGCGGCGAGCCGCAGGGCCTCGACCCGGTGCTCGCCCTTGCCCGCCACCTTCACGAGGCAGAGCTCCCGCTCCAGCGTGTCGCCCTGGAGCGTCAGGTCGACCACCCGGTGCACCGGCACCAGCCGGTCGAGCTGGGCCTTGATCTGCTCGATCACCGCGTTGGTGCCCGCCGTCACGATGGTGATGCGCGAGATGTGCCGCGCGTGCTCGGTCTCGGAGACCGTCAGGCTCTCGATGTTGTAGCCCCGGCCCGAGAACAGGCCGGCGATGCGGGCCAGCACCCCGGGCTCGTTGTCGACGATCACCGCCAGCGTGTGGCGGTTGACCGGCTCGACGCGGACCGGATCGGGGTAGTGGGTGTTCATGGCGTTCATCGTCCTGCCCCTCAGACCAGCATCTTGCCTTCGTCGGTGATCACGTCGCCGAGATCGGCCCCGGTCTCGCCGAGGTAGTCCGAGAGCAGCATCTCGTTGTGCGCCTTGCCGGACGGGATCATCGGGAAGCAGTTCTCGGTCTTGTCGACGATGCAGTCGAAGATCACCGGGCCGTCATGGGCCAGCATCTCCGCGATGGCGGCGTCGAGGTCGTCGGGATCCGCGCAGCGGATGCCCTTGGCGCCGTAGGCCTCGGCGAGCTTGACGAAGTCCGGCAAGCTCTCGGAGTAGCTCTCGGAGTAGCGCGAGCCGTGCAGCAGCTGCTGCCACTGCCGCACCATGCCCATGTACTCGTTGTTGAGGATGAAGATCTTGACCGGCAGGCGGTACTGCACGGCGGTCGACATCTCCTGCATGTTCATCAGGATCGAGGCCTCGCCCGCGATGTCGATCACGAGCGCGTCGCGGTGGGCGAGCTGGGTGCCGATGGCGGCGGGCAGGCCGTACCCCATGGTGCCGAGGCCGCCCGAGGTCATCCAGCGGTTCGGCTCCTCGAAGCGGTAGTACTGGGCGGCCCACATCTGGTGCTGGCCGACCTCCGTGGTGATGTAGGTCTCGCGGTGCCGGGTCGCCTCGTAGAGCCGCTGCACCGCGTATTGCGGCTTGATGGTGGTGCGGGACGGCCAGTAGCCGAGGCACTCGCGCGCCTTCCAGCCGCGGATCTTCGCCAGCCACTCGGTCAGGCGGCCCCGGTCGGGCTCGGTCTCGAGGGCGCGCCAGGCCTCGAGCATGTCGCCGAGCACGGAGGCGCAGTCGCCCACGATGCCGATATCGGCCTTGACGGTCTTGTTGATCGAGGAGGCGTCGATGTCGACGTGGATCTTCTTCGAGAACGGCGAGAAGGCGTCGAGCCGCCCGGTGATGCGGTCGTCGAAGCGGGCGCCGATGCAGACCAGGACGTCGCACTCGTGCATCGCGAGGTTGGCCTCGTAGGTCCCGTGCATGCCGAGCATGCCGAGGAACTGCGGGTCCGAGCCCGGATACGCGCCGAGCCCCATCAGCGTCGAGGTGACCGGGAAGCCGGTGGCGCGGGCGAGTTCGCGCAGGAGCCGCGAGGCCTCGGGGCCCGCGTTGATGACGCCGCCGCCGGTGTAGAAGACCGGCCGCCGGGCGCCCGCCATCAGCGCCACCGCGGCGCGGATCCGGTCCGGGTCGCCCTTCGTCTGCGGGTTGTAGGTCTTGTGGCCGTTGTCGGCCGGGCGCCGGTAGAGCCCGCTCGCGAACTGGATGTCCTTGGGCAGGTCGATCACGACCGGGCCGGGGCGGCCGTGCGAGGCGACGTAGAACGCCTCGTGCAGGATGCGCGGCAGGTCGTCGATCGATTTCACCAGGTAGTTGTGCTTGGTGCAGCTCCGGGTGATGCCGACGGTGTCGCATTCCTGGAAGGCGTCCGAGCCGATCAGGTGGGTGGGCACCTGCCCGGTGACGCAGACGAGGGGGATCGAGTCGAGCAGCGCGTCGGTGAGGCCCGTGACGATGTTGGTGGCACCCGGCCCCGAGGTGACGAGGACGCAGCCGACCTTGCCCGACGAGCGGGCGTAGCCCTCGGCGGCGTGGACCGCCCCCTGCTCGTGGCGCACCAGGATGTGCTTCACGCCGTCCTGGTGGAAGAGCGCGTCGTAGATCGGCAGCACCGCGCCGCCCGGATAGCCGAACAGCGTGTCGACGCCCTGATCCTGGAAGGCCCGGATCACCATCTCGGCGCCGGTCATGACCTCGCCCGCACTCATCGTCGCGCTCCCGCTCTGTCTCGTCCGGTGTCCGTGCGTCCGGTCCGCTTTCGGCAACAAAAAAGGGCCCCGAAGGACCCTGCACGCGCCACCCGTGGGAACCCGGGCCCGTTAAGCCCGCCCCGTCGGTGGCGCCTTCGCTACAATAAGGACCGCGTGCATGCTCGAGAAAGCCTGCTCAGGTAAGAGTGGCGCGGACCCTACGCGCCGCGCCCGGTGGGGTCAACCGGTTTCGCGCGCCGCCGCCGGGCCCGCGGCGGGCTCAGAAGCGCGTGCGCAGCTCGACGTAGGCGGTGCGGGGCGGGCCGGCGTAGATGCCGCCGTTGTCGTCGAGGCTCGCCCGCGTGTAGTAGCGCTTGTCGAGCACGTTCTGGACGCCGACCGTGAGCGTCGTCAGGGGGGCGACCTCGCAGGTCAGGCGGGCGTTCCAGATCGTCCAGCCGGGGATGCGGCCGAGCTTGCCGTCCGCGCTCGGCGCCGCGGTGTTGGCCTCGTCGGCGAACTGGCCCGACTGGGCGTAGCCGAACCAGTCGAGCTGCCAGGGGCCGGTCGCGTACGAGACCCCGACGGTGCCGGAGTGCCGGGAGTACAGCCGCAGGTCGTTGCCCTTGATCGGGCCGGCATCGACCGTGGCGTCGATGTAGGCGTAGGTGGCGTAGGCGCTCAGGCCCGCGAGCGCGGGATCGAGCGCCGCGAGGTCGTAGCGCAGGCTCGTCTCGACGCCGCGGTGCAGGGTGCGGCCGACATTCGTGTAGACGCCCTGCAGCGTGTCGAACACGATCTGGTTGTCGAAGTTGAACTGGAACACCGCGACGTCGGCGGCGAGGCCGCCGATCGTGTAGCGCGCCCCGACCTCGGCCGTCGTGGCGATCTCCGGGTCGATGTGCTGGTCGATGGCCGAGGCCGGCAGCTGCAGGAACCCCACCGCCCCGAACGAGCGCCCGACATTGCCGTACAGGAACAGCGCGGGCGTCGCCTGGAAGCCGACCCGGAGCGAGGGCAGCGGCACCGTGTAGTGCTCCTCGGCGCGGAACCCCGTCTGGTTGTTGCGCCGGCTGGTCGTCACGTCCTCGACCCGGATGCCCGGCGTGATCGTGAGCGTGCCGAAGGTGAACTTGTCGTCGAGGTAGGCGGCATGGGCGTCGGTGGCGCCCGAGGAATCCCGGTTGAGCGCCGGCCGGACCAGGAACGGGTTGGCGCCCGCCCGGAAGCTGCGCCGCAGCCGGCGCTCCTCGGCGTCCTCGCGCACGTAGCGGTATCCGAGGGAGATCTCCTGGTTGAGCCCGAGCAGGTCGGTGCGGACGCTGAAGCGCGGCTCGATCCCGAAGGTGTTGTAGCTGCGCGGCGTCACGTCGTAGACCGTCGCGGCCGCGTCGCGGCTGCGGTTGGAGAGCCCGAAGGTGCGCCGGCTGCTCGTGTCGAACAGGGTGGTCTCGAAGTACTTGGTGCCGTCGAACTCGTTGACGTAGCGCGTGACGCCCTCGATGCGGCTGCCCTGGTAGGTCTGGAACCCGTTGGTCGAGCCGTAGGGGTCGCGCGCGTAGCCGGCCCGGTCGAGGGGGCCGGGCAGGTCCGCGGTGGCGTTGTAGCCGTGCACGCGCCCGTCGACGTAGCTCTCGGGCGTGAGCTGGACGCGGTACTTGAGCATCGCGTCGTCGATGTCCTGGTTGGTCCGCGGGCGGAAGGACGGCCCGTGGTTGCCCGAGTAGAGCAGCGCGAGGCCGCTCCCCTCCGGGTTGGTGGCGCCCACCACCAGGTCGGCCTGCCCGTTGAGGAAGCCCCGCGCCTGCTCGGACCCGTTGAGGTTGCCGCGCAGCCGCACGAGGCCGCCGAACTCCTTCGGGATCGGCCAGGTGACGTAGTTGATGACGCCGCCGACGTTCTGCGGCCCGTACCGGACGGCGGCGCCGCTCTTGATCACGTCGATGCGCTCCAGCATGCCGAAGGACACCGGGGCGAGGGAGAGCTCGGGCTGGAGGTAGGGCGCGCTGGAGAGCGGGATGCCGTCGAGCAGCACCGTGGCGTAGCCGCTGAAGCGCGCGGTCAGGCCCCGGATGCCGATGTTCTGGGCGAAGTCGCCGCTGCCCGTGCCGTTGGGCGGGGGCGCCTGCACGCCCGGGATCAGCCGCAGGGCCTCGGTGATGTTCCGGGCCCCGGAGGCCTGGATCGCGGCCTGGTCGGCCTCGCCCAGGCTGCCGGCGTAGGCCCGCGCGGCCAGGGGCGCCTGCGCGGTGGCGAGCGGGCTCGCCGAGACGTCGATCGCCTCGAGCGCGATGGCGTCGTCCGGAGCGGCGCCGGCCTCGACGGTCAGGCCCAGGAAGGCCGCGAGGCCGGTGATGCAGAGGGAACGAGCCATGTCCTCGGGTGCCTGGTCGCGCGTGACGCAAGGGAAGATGCGCTTTAACGGCTGCGCTCGACGATGGGAAGAGCCGGAACTCCTGCCCGGCCCCGTATTCGCACGGTCAGGGTCTCTCCCGGGCCGGGATAGATTTGGAATTCGTCCAATGAAGCGCCGGCGCGGAAGAACCCGCGCGGCGCGGGCGGGCCACCGCGGCCGGGCAGCGCCGGCCGCGCGCCGACCTTTGGCAAGCCGACCCGTCTCGGCTATCTGGAGCGGGGCCGGGGCGGAGCCCGGGCGAGCAGCGGGATGGCGCGATGACGGCCGGGACGGCCTACCTCTTGGTCGATGTCGCCGGCACGGCCTGCGCGCTCAGCCGGGAGGCGGTGCGCGAGCTCCTGCCCCTGCCGCGCCTGTGGCGCCCGCCGGGGGCGCCCGCGGCGCTCGCGGGCTTCCTCAACCTCGCCGGGGCCGCGGTCCCGGCCCTCGACCTCGCGGCTCTGTTCGGGCTCGCCCCCGCGTCCGCCCGGGACGGGCTCTACCGCCACCTCGTGCTGCTGCGGGGCGAGGCCCCCGTCGCGCTCCTCGTCGACCGGGTCGACGACCTCGTGCGGGTGGACCCGGCCCAGGTCCGGCCGGTGCCGGAAGGGGCGACCCTGAACGGCTGCGTGGCCGAGGAGATCCGCCTCGGCGAGCGCCTGGTGCACGGGCTCTCGCCGGCGCGCATCCTGCTCGCCGAGGAGCGCGGCCGCCTCGACGCGGCGACCCGGGAGGCGCAGCGGCGGCTCGCCGAGTGGGCGGCCTGACCCGTCCGCGGGGGGCGGCCCCGACCGGCGACCCGGCCTTCGCCGCCCTGAAGGCGCGGCTCGTCGCCCGCACCGGCCACCACTACTACGCCGACAAGGACGACCTGCTCTGGGAGCGGGTCGCCCGGCGCATGCGCGCCTGCGGGGCGGCCGACCCGGCCGGCTACCTCGCGCAGCTCGACGACGCCGGGGCCGAGTGGGCCGCCCTCGAGGCCGAGATCACCATCGGGGAGACGTTCTTCTTCCGCTACGCCGAGCAGTTCGCGGCCCTGCGCGGCACGATCCTGCCGGAGCGCCTCGCGGCCCGCGGCGGGGAGCGGCGCCTGCGGATCTGGAGCGCGGGCTGCGCCACCGGGGCGGAGACCTACTCGCTCGCCATCGTGCTGCACGAGCTCCTGGCCGAGCGGCTGCCCGACTGGCGCATCGGGCTCACCGGCACCGACATCAACCGGGACGTCCTTTCCCTCGCGCGCCGGGCCGAGTACGGCCCCTGGGCCCTGCGCACCCTCTCGCGGGAGGAGCGCGCGCGCTACTTCCGGGCCGGCGCCCGCGAGGGGACCTTCGCGCTGCGGCCGGAATTCCGCGGCCTCGCGCGCTTCGAGCCGCAGAACCTGATGAGCCTCCTCGACGGCACGGCCTCCCTGGCGCTCACCGACTACGACCTCATCCTCTGCCGCAACGTCCTGATCTACTTCCATCCCGACGTGGTGCTGGCGCTGGTGCGCGCCCTCGGCCAAAGGCTGCGTCCCGGCGGCTGGCTGCTCCTCGGCCACGCCGAGCCGAACCCGGCCTTCTCCGAGTTCCTGACGCCCGTGAGCCTCCCCGGCACGGCCGCCTACCGCCGGCCCGGGGACGGCGAGGCGCCGGACGGCCCGGCGGCCCTGCCGGCCAGACGCCCCGCGGCCCCGGCCTGGGCGCCCCTGCTCCCGCCCGCGGGCTCATCCGTCCCGGCTGCGGGCTCATCCGGCCCGGCCGCGGCGCCCCGCGCCCCGGCG
>NZ_QOWC01000052.1 GCF_003574465.1 Methylobacterium crusticola | reverse complement strand
CCCGCCCGTCACAAGAACCGCCATGGTGCCCATCCCCTGTCTCGACTGGGTTGATCGATACCGCGCATTGCTTCAGCGTCAATTAAGCTGTCCGGCGGCAAAGCTGCGTGGCGGGCGAACGTCCGGCCGAAGCCCGTGGTGGGCCGATCGGGTATGTTTGGTCCTGCCGGGCACCTGCACCGCTCCCGAGGGATGACTGGATCACGCACGATGAAACCCATTCGCAAAGCCGTCCTGCCGGTCGCCGGCTTGGGCACACGCTTCCTTCCGGCGACGAAAGCCGTACCGAAGGAGATGCTGACGGTCGTCGACCGCCCGGTGGTCCAGCACGTCGTCGACGAGGCCAGGGAGGCCGGCATCGAGCACTTCATCTTCGTCACCGGCCGCGGCAAGGCGGTGATCGAGGATCACTTCGACGTCGCCTTCGAGCTCGACCGCACCCTGCAGGAGCGCGGCAAGCAGGCCGCCTACGAGGCGCTGCGCGCCGACCTGCCGGCCGCCGGCCAGACCAGCTTCACCCGCCAGCAGGAGCCGCTCGGCCTCGGCCACGCCGTGTGGTGCGCCCGCGAGATCGTCGGCGACGAGCCCTTCGCGGTCATCCTGCCCGACATGCTGAGCCGCGGCGGTATGACCCAGATGCTCGACGCCTACGCCCGCCACGGCGGCAACGTGATCGCCGTCGAGGAGGTCCCGCCGGAGCAGACCCACCAGTACGGCATCGTCAGCGTCGGCGAGGAGTTCGGCGACACCTTCGAGATCACCGGCATGGTGGAGAAGCCGCCGCAGGGCACCGCGCCCTCGAACTTCATCATCTCGGGGCGCTACATCCTCCAGCCGGAGATCTTCGACATCCTGGCCAAGGGCGAGAAGGGCGCGGGCGGCGAGATCCAGCTCACCGATGCGATGAAGCGCCTGTCCCAGGTCCAGAAGTTCTTCGGCATGCGCTACCGGGGCAAGACCTACGACACGGGCTCGAAGCTCGGCTTCCTCGTGGCGAACCTCGCCTACGCGCTCGAGCGCGACGACCTGCGCCACGACCTCAAGCGCGAGATCGAAGCCCTGATGCGCGGAGCGTGACCGAGCCATGCGCGCCGCGCGGCCGGAATTCCGGCCGCGCGGCCTTGCCAATGGTGCGCCGCCGCTTAAATTGTGCAGTGCGGGATCGCGATGGCGTCGCGGTCCCGCTGCCCTCTTTGGGCGTTTCCTCCCTAGACTTCGGGCCGCTCCGCAAGGACGGCCTTTTTTTTGGCTTGGCGCCGGCCCCGGCGGTGCGGCGCGCTACTGGTCCGTGTTCCAGATGTCGGTGGCGAGCTTCCACCCGCTGGCGGTCCGCTGCCAGATCACGACGTACTTGCCGGCGAGCGATCCCGCGGGCGTGCTCCTGGGCTTCAGCGTGAAGCGGCCGATCTCCCGCGCCGCGTCGGGCCCGAGGGGCGTGACCTCGGCGGTGGTCAGCGTCATGTCGCCGAACTGCCGGCTCGCGCCCGACCAGAAGGTCTCGATGGCGGCGCGTCCCGTGAGGCGGGGCGCGCCGGGCGGCAGGATCGTCGCCTCGTCGGTGTAGAGGCCCGCGACACCGGCCCCGTCGCCGGCGTTGAACAGGGCCGTGAAGCGGTCGTTCAGGCCCTGGATCGTCGCCATGTCCTGCGCACTCGCCGGCCCGGCCGCCGCGAGGATCAGGGCCGCCGGGACGACGAGCAGGATCGGGTGCGTCGCGCGCATGAATTCCTCCGGTCTCCGCAAGCCTCGTGGGCGGCTCGCGGGATCCCGCCAGGATAGCAGGCCGGGCCCGGATGCGCGCGCCCGTCCCCTACCCGCCCAGGAAGGCGATCCGGGTGAGGAGCGTGTAGCTCGCCTCGAACGCCATGATCGCCACGAACACCAGGAGCGCCGCCGGCGGCACCAGGATCGCGTACACGAGGGCCGTCCGCTCCCAGGCCATGTGCATGAACACCGCCACGATCAGGCCCGCCTTCACGATCATGAACAGCAGGATCAGGAACCCGCGCAGGCCGCCCTGGAGGTGGAAGTAGTCCACCAGGTAGGAGCAGGCGCTGAGGACGAACAGCCAGCCCCAGGCGAGGAGGTAGAGGCGGATCGAATGCCCCTGGACGGCATCGTGGCGCGCGCTCGCGGACATCCGTGGCTCCTACCAGAGATAGAACAGGGCGAAGATGAAGACCCAGACCAGGTCGACGAAGTGCCAGTACAGGCCCGCGATCTCGACGTTCTCGTAGCGGCCGCGCTGGCTCGTGAAGAACCCGCGGCGCCCGCTGTCGAAGTCGCCGCGCCAGACCTTGCGGGCCACGATCAGGAGGACGATCACCCCGACGGTGACGTGGGTGCCGTGGAAGCCCGTGATCATGAAGAAGGTCGAGCCGAACTGGTCGGCCCCCCAGGGGTTGCCCCAGGGGCGGACGCCCTCGTGGATCAGCTTCGTCCACTCGAAGGCCTGCATGCCCACGAAGGTGGCGCCGAGGATCGCCGTGGCGACCATCAGGAGCGCCGTCGTCCTGCGGTCCCGGCGGTAGCCGAAATTCACCGCCATCGCCATGGTGCCGCTGCTCGAGATGAGCACGAAGGTCATGATGGCGATCAGGATCAGGGGCAGGGTCGTGCCGCCGATCTCGAGGGCGAAGACCTCGCTCGGGTTGGGCCACGGCACCGTCGTGGACATCCGGACCGTCATGTAGCCGATGAGGAAGCAGCCGAACACGAAGGTGTCGCTGAGGAGGAAGATCCACATCATGGCCTTGCGCCAGGAGGCGC
Source organism: Methylobacterium crusticola (assembly GCF_003574465.1). Taxonomy (GTDB): domain Bacteria; phylum Pseudomonadota; class Alphaproteobacteria; order Rhizobiales; family Beijerinckiaceae; genus Methylobacterium; species Methylobacterium crusticola. The sequence continues at coordinate 40,714 of NZ_QOWC01000052.1, read as the reverse complement.
CCGCGAAGGCCTGGCGATCGGCCGACCAGTCGTCGGAGAGGCGCCGCCAGCGGGTCGGGCGCGCCGCGGCGCTGCCGGCGGGGCGCTCGACCCGCCCGCGCGGGGCCGCGGCGCCGAGGGTCGCGTCGGGACGGGCCGGGTGGGTCATGGTGTCTCCTCGCGGGCGTCAGGCGGGGCCGCACAGGGCGTCGATCCAGCCCGACCACGGCGTCCGGAACAGGAGGCCGAAGAGGACGAGCCAGATCGCCATGAGGGCGTCCCAGTAGAGGGCGCAGAGCGCGATGCGCGGGTGGAGGCCGTCCGGCCCGAGCCCCCGCAGGCCGGCGGCGGTGACGCTCCCGAGGGCGACGAGGCCGCCGCCGAGATGCAGGGCGTGAAGCGCCGTGATGAGGTAGAAGAAGGCGCCGGCGGCGTCCGGGGCGGTGGCGGCGCCGCTGCCCCAGAGCTGCCGCCAGGCGAGGCCCTGCCCGGCGAGGAACCCGAGGGTCGCCGCGCCCGCGACGAGCAGGCCCGCCCGCGCCCCCGCCCCGTCGCCGCGCCGGGCGGCGCCGGCGGCGACGTGCAGGGCGGCGCTCGCGAGAACGAGGAGCCCGGTCGCGAGCCAGACGAGGCGCGGATCGGGCAGGACGCGCCAGGCCCCGGCCGGCACCCGCATGCCGTGGGCGCCGGCCAGGAGCGCGAACAGCAGCCCGACCGCCGCGAGGAACAGCGCGAGGCCGACCTGCGCGGCCGGGGCGGCGGGGCGGTCCGGCGGCGGCGGCGCGAGGCCCGGGCCCGCCTCGAGCCAGGGCTTTTCGCCGAGGCGCTGGCGCGACAGCCAGCGCGCCGCGAGCCCGCCCAGCACCGCGAGGTAGAGGAGCACGAGGCTCACGGGGCGGTCCCGGTGCCGGCCCCGGCGAGCCCGGGCTGGTTCTGGGGCACGAAGTCCCGGTCGGCGCCCGGCACGCTGTAATCGTAGGGCCAGCGGTAGACGACCGGGAGCGCGTCGCCCCAATTGCCGTGGGCCGGCGGGGTCCGGGGCGTCTGCCACTCGAGCGTGGTGGCGCGCCAGGGATTGCCGCCGGCGGGCGCGCCGTGGGTGAGGCTGCGGGCGAGGTTCGCCAGGAAGACGAGCTGGGCCGCGCCGACGATGAACGCCACGATGCTCACGAAGGCGTTGAGGGAGGCGACCGAGGGCGGCACGAAGCCGAGGCCCTCGATCTCGAAGTAGCGCCGCGGCACCCCGAGCAGGCCGATGTAGTGCAGGGGAAAGAAGATCGCGTAGGCGCCGAGGAACGTGACCCAGAAATGGAGCCGGCCCAGGCGCTCGTCGAGCATGCGCCCGGTGACCTTCGGGTACCAGTGGTAGATCCCGCCGAAGATCACCAGGATCGGGGCGACGCCCATCACCATGTGGAAGTGGGCGACCACGAACATCGTGTCGGAGAGCGGCACGTCGACCACGACGTTGCCGAGGAACAGGCCCGTCAGGCCCCCGTTCAGGAACGTCACGATGAACGCGATGGCGAACAGCATCGGCACGGTGAGGTGGATGTCCCCGCGCCAGAGCGTCAGCACCCAGTTGTAGACCTTGATGGCGGTCGGGATCGCGATGATGAGCGTCGTGGTGGCAAAGAAGAAACCGAAATACGGGTTCATGCCGCTGACGTACATATGGTGGGCCCAGACCACGAAGCTGAGCGCCCCGATGGCGACGATCGCCCAGACCATCATCCGGTAGCCGAAGATGTTCTTGCGCGCGTGGGTGCTGATCAGGTCCGAGACGATGCCGAAGGCCGGCAGCGCGACGATGTAGACCTCCGGATGGCCGAAGAACCAGAACAGGTGCTGGAACAGGATCGGGCTGCCGCCGCCGTACTTCAGGCGCTGGCCGGCCTCGATGATCGCCGGCATGAAGAAGCTCGTGCCGAGCAGCCGGTCGAGCAGCATCATGACGGCGCCCACGAACAGGGCCGGGAAGGCGAGGAGCGCGAGCACGGTCGCGGTGAAGATGCCCCAGATGGTGAGGGGCATCCGCATCAGGGTCATGCCGGGCGCCCGCGCCTGCAGCACCGTGACGACGTAGTTCACCCCGCCCATCGTGAAGCCGATGATGAACAGGATGAGCGAGAGGAGCATCAGCACGATGCCCCATTCCTGACCCGGCGTCCCGGCCAGGATGGCCTGGGGCGGGTAGAGCGTCCAGCCGGCGCCGGTAGGGCCGCCCGGCGCGAAGAAGCTCGCCACCAGCACCAGCACGGCGAGCAGGTAGATCCAGTAGCTCAGCATGTTCACGTACGGGAACACCATGTCCCGGGCGCCGAGCATCAGCGGGATCAGGTAGTTGCCGAAGCCGCCGAGGAACAGGGCCGTCAGCAGGTAGACGACCATGATCATGCCGTGCATGGTGAGGAACTGGTAGTACTCGGCCGGGCCGATGAACGAGACCAGGCCCGGAAAGCCGAGCTGGAGCCGGATCAGCCACGACAGGACCAGCGCGACGAGGCCGATCGCCAGGGCGGTGGTCGAGTACTGGACCGCGATGATCTTGGCGTCCTGGCTGAAGACGTAGTGCGTCAGCCAGCTTCGCGGATGGTAGAGCTCGTCCTCGTCCGGGCCGGACGTCGGGAACGGGCCCGCGGTTCCGAGTTGCGCGTCGGCCATCCCACCACCCTCCTCAACGGTCCTGCGCCACCTGCCGGGGCGCGGCGGCGCGTCCGCGCCCCGCCGGGGCGGCGGCGAACTGGGAGAACGTCCTCTGCTGGTCGAGCCAGGTCCGGTAGGCGGGCGCCGCGTCGACGACGACCCGCCCCCGCATGGCGTAGTGGTTGACCCCGCAGACCTCGTTGCAGAGGGCGTCGAAGGTGCCGGTGCGGGTCGGGGTGAACCAGACGTACGTGATCATGCCGGGGATCATGTCCATCTTGGCCCGGAACTCCGGCACGTAGAAATTGTGGACCACGTCGAAGGAGCGCATCAGCACCTTCACGGGCCGGCCGAGGGGCAGGTGCAGGTCGCCGCCGTCGATGACGACGTCGTCCCGGGCGGCCGCGTCCTGGGGATCGAGCCCGAGGGGGTTGTCGTCGCCGACGTGGCGGATGTCGGCGGCGCCGAGGCGCCCGTCGGCGCCGGGCAGCCGGAAGCTCCAGCGCCATTGCTGGGCGACGATCTCGACCTCCGTCGCGTCCCCCGGCACCCGGACGAACTGGCCCCAGACGACGAGCCCGGGCGCCAGCATGGCGGCGACCCCGAGGGCCGTCAGGCCCGTGAGCCAGCCCTCCAGCCGGCGGTTCTCGGGCTCGTAGGCCGCCCGCGAGCCCGGCCGGTGGCGGAAGCGGAACACGCAGTAGGCCACGAACAGCACCAGGGCGGCGAAGACGATGCCGGTGATCCAGAACGTGATGATCAGCGTGGTGTCGATGTAGCCCCAGTTGGACGCGATCGGGGTCCACCACCACGGGCTGAGGAGGTGGAAGGCGATCGACCCGAGGGCGATCAGGACGAGGATGAGGGCCATGGCCGCTGCCTCCCTGGCGCCCGGCCGCCGGCGGGACCGTCCCCGGGTCCTCCGGCGGGCATCTCGGGGCGCGTCCGCTTAGTCCATCGGGATCCGTCCGTTGCCCGTCGCGGGGCCGCTCCCGGGGTTCAGGGAGCGACGGCCCGCCGGTAGAGGTGCCAGGTCGCGTGGCCGAGGATCGGCATGACGAGGGCGAGCCCGACGAAGAGCGGCAGCATGCCGAGCACCAGGAGGCCCGCCACGATGAGGCCCCAGGTCAGCATCGTGCGGGGGTTCTCCCGCAGGAGGGCGACCGAGGTCTCGATCGCGGTCCCGGCGTCGGCGCCGCGGTCGATGATCAGCGGGAACGAGACGGCGCTGACCGCGAGCGCCGCGAGCGAGAAGGCGAGGCCGACGAGGTTGCCGAACAGGATCAGGGCCCACCCCCGCGGGGTGGTGAGCACCTCCTCGGCGAAGGCGAAGACCGAGGCGTGGCTCTCGCCGCCGTAGAGCGCCCAGTACAGCCCCATGGCGGCGACGAGCCAGGCGAGGAAGATCGCCGTCAGCAGGAGCCCGACCGCCCCGATCGCGCCGGCCGCGTGGGACGACAGGGGCGCGTAGGCCTTGGCCCAGGAGACCTCGAGGTTCCGCTCCCGGCGCCGGCTCAGCTCGTAGAGGCCGATGGCCGCGAACGGGCCGATCAGCGCGAAGCCCGAGGCGAGCGGGAACAGGAGCGGGACCAGGTCCTGGTCGAAGGTCACGGCCGCGATGATCACGCCGGTGATCGGGTAGATGACGATCAGGAACAGGACGTGCGTCGGCATCGCCATGAAATCCTCGAGGCCCTTCGCCAGGGCGGCCTTGAGGTCAGGGATCCCGATGACGCGCAGGTTCGGGCGCACCATGCCCGGATGTGGGGAGACCGCACGAAGCATCGCCATCGCAGAGCCCCCCGGACGGAAGACACACTTACGACGAGCGCCCGAGCATCCACCCGCGGCCAAGTACGCCGCTCAGATTCCGAGCGCGACTGACCGCGATGTTAGCGTATTGCCTACTCTCTGTCCCATGCTTTCTGCTTGGCGGCGCGTCGCGCCGTCGCCCGCCGGCTCAGGCGCGGCCGAGGAGCGCGCCCGCGATGGCGTCCCACTCGGCCTCGAGGGCGCCCTCGGCCGCCGGCCGCTGCGCGCGCCGGTACCAGTAGCGCGCGTTCGCGGCGTCGCCCTCGACGCGGTGGAGATGGGCGTGGACCCAGGCGGCGTCCGCGCCGGGCTCCTCCTGCACGAGGGCGTGCGCCCGCTCCCACCCCTGCGGGTCGGCGCCCCGGCCGGCCCACCACAGGGCGGCGAGCGGGGCCGCCAGGGCGGGGGAGGGGGCCGCGTCCCGGAGCGAGGCGCGGAACTGGTCGAGATTCATCGTCACGATCGTGGGCTCCTTCCCGCGCCGGTGCCACCAGGGTCCGGACCGGCCCGTTCAGTACCACCCTTTGCGGATGCCGGCGCCCAGGACCTCGCCGTAGAGGTCGGTCCGGCGGTCGCGCAGGACGTGGTTGACGTCGTTGAGGCGCCGGCCGCGCCGCGCCTGCGACAGGTTCAGGGTGGCGGCGACGATCTCCTCGGCCTCCGGGCTCGCCGGCCCGGCGAGCGGCCAGCCGTCGCTGCCCACGATGAGGCTGCGGCCGAGGAACGGCTGGCCGCGCTCGACGCCGACCCGGTCGGCCGCCGCCACGAACAGCCCGTTGGCGTGCGCGCCCGCCATGACGAGCAGGTTCGCCATCACGGGGAGGCCTGAGGGCTGGTTCGGCATCGGCACCCAGTTCGTCGGCACGCAGAGGAGGTCGGCGCCCTGGAGGGCCGCGAGCCGGAAGGTCTCCGGGAACCAGACGTCGTAGCAGATCGCCACCGCGAGGCGGCCGAAGGGCGTCCGGAACACCGGCACCCCGAGGTCGCCGGGCTCGAAGAACAGGGCCTCGTCGCCCCAGAGGTGGTTCTTGCGGTAGGCGCCGACCGGGCCGTCGGGCCCGAGCACGACGGCCGCGTTGTAGAGCGCGTCGCCGGCGCGCTCGGCGATCCCCGCCACGATGGTGACGCCGAGGCGCCGCGCCGCCTCGCCCCAGGCCCGGCAGCTCTCGCCGTCCGGCACCGGCTCGGCGAGGCGGAACGCCTCCTCGCGGGTCGCGAACACGTAGCCGGTGTTGCACAGCTCCGGGAGCACCAGCAGGGCGGCGCCCGCACCGGCGGCCTCCGCCACCAGGGCGAGGCTGCGCGCCAGGTTGTCCGCCTTGGCGCCGACCCGCGGCTCCATCTGCAGGCAGGCGACCCGCAGCGGGCTCTCCAGCGCGTCCCGCCCGCTCATGCCCGCGGCTCCGGCAGGCTGCCGCCGCCCCCCGGCCGCCCGGGCGGCGGGCGCAGCAGCATCGCGGCGGTGTCGGCGGGCAGCCCGGCGGCGGGCTGCCCGCGCCGCGGCATCCCGGCGACGAACGGCACGAGCTGGTGCCGGGCGATCTCCAGGACCCGGCGCAGCTCCGTCACCGGCGCGGCGTGCTCGTCGACCCGCAGGTCGAGGCTCGGATAGGCCTCCGTGCCGTGGATCTTCAGGGCCGCCGATTGCTTCCCGCGCTTGTCGCCGCCCGCCGCGTCGCCGGCCTCGAGGGCCCGCATCAGGCGCTCGGGCAGGTCCGCCTCGGCGGCGTCCGCGAAGGCCCGCGCCATGGCGTCGAGGGTCTCGGGGCCGGTCAGCATGTTGCCCTGGACCGCCATCCCGTCGCCGAGGCGGTGGCCCGCGTAGGGCGTGCAATCCGCGCCCGTGTGGCTCGCGGCGCGCCCGGCCGCGTCCACGACGCCGACCTGGCGCAGCGCGCGGCCCGCGTCGTCGCCGAGCACCGCCGCGAGGGCGTCCGGGCCGCTCGCCCCCCCGGCCATGGCCGCGAGGGCGTCGATGGCGAGGTAGGGGTTGACCCAGGACTGGGTCGAGACGGCGCCGACGCCCGAGGCGACGAACGGGCAGAGGCCGCCCACCGCCGGGACCGCGGTCGCCACCGCGACGCCGAGATCGCCCGTCCGGGGGCAGCGGGCGACGATCGAGAAGGTGGTGAGCTCGGGCATGCGGGGGGATCCTGATCCGGGTGGCGTGAACGGTGCCCCGCGGCGCTCCGCCGGGGTGTCGCGGGTCCTCGCGAGGGAGCGCGCCGCGGCGCTCCGCCGCCGCGCGCCCTTCAGATCCTGAGGCCGGCCTCGATGCGGCCCTCGGCGTCGGCCGCGCCCACCGGTCCGGCATCGACGATCTCGCCCCGGCGCAGCACGGCGTAGCGGTCGGCGACCTCGCGCGCGAAGGCGACGTTCTGCTCGACGAGGAGCATCGCGGTGCCGGAATCCTGCCGCTCGGCCCGGAGCACCGCGGCGAGGCGCCGGATCACCGAGGGCTGCAACCCCTCGGTGATCTCGTCGAGGAGCATGATCCGGGGCCGGGCCATCAGGGCGCGGGCGACGAGCAGCATCTTCTGCTCGCCGCCGCTGAGGGAGCCGGCCCGCTGCCCGCCCCGCTCGCGCAGGAACGGGAAGGCCTCGGTGACCCGGGTCAGCTCCTCGGCGTAGACGCCGCCGCGCCTGAGCGCGAGGCGCAGGTTCTCGCCCACGCTGAGGTCCTGGAAGATCGCGGCCTCCTGCGGCGCGTACGCGACGGCGCGGCGGGCGATGCGGTGGGGCGACAGGCCCGCGATGGCGCGGCCCTCCAGGCGGATCGCGCCCTCGGCGGGCCGCAGGTAGCCCATGATGGTGCGCAGCAGCGTGGTCTTGCCCATGCCGTTCTTGCCGAGCAGGGCGACGATCTCGCCGCGTCCGATCGCGAGGTCGATGCCGCGCACCACGATGGCGGCGCCGTAGCCGCTGCTGACCGCGGCGAGCTCCAGCACGGCGTCCCGGCTCATCCTCACGCCTCCGCCAGGGCCTGCGGCTCGCCCGCGTAGATGCTGCGCACGAGCTCCGAGCCGACGACCTCCGCGACGCTGCCGTCGAGGGCGACCCGGCCCTGGTGCAGCACGATGATCCGCGAGGAGATCTGCCGCACGAAGTCGAGGTCGTGCTCGACCAGGACGACGCAGAGCCGCTCGCTCGCCACGAGGTCGGTCAGGATGGTGCCGATCAGGGTGCGCTCGGGCTTGGTGAGGCCCGCCGTCGGCTCGTCGAGGAGCACCACCCGCGGCTCGAGCGCCAGCACCATGGCGAGCTCGAGCGCCTGCTTCAGGCCGTGGGAGAGGTGGACGACCTCGTCGGCCAGGCGCTCGTCGAGGCCGGTCGCCGCGACCACGCGGGCCGCCGCCGCCGGCAGCCGCAGGGTCGCGCTGCGCCGCCAGAGGGAGGGCGTCTCGCGCCGCGCGCGGGCGACGCGCAGCGACTCGGCCACCGTGAGCCCGTCGAAGACGTTCGCGGTCTGGAACTTGCGCCCGAGGCCGTAGGCGACGCACTCCGCCGGGGGGCCGCGCCCGACGGCGTGGCCGCCGATCCGCACGCCGCCCCCGCTGCGCTCGGTGCCGTCGGCGATGCAGCGCATGAGCGTGGTCTTGCCGGCGCCGTTGGGGCCGACGAGGCTCAGAAGCTCGCCCGGACGGACCCGGAAGCTCACGCCCTGGAGCACCGCGAGGCTGCCGAAGCGGCGCGACACGTCCTCGAGCGCCAGGGCCTCGTCGGGGAGCGGGCCGCCGCCGGCCGCGGGAACGACCTCGATCGCCGGGCCCGGCCCGGCCCGGGCGCGCCCGCGGCCCGTCCAGATCCAGAGCCGGCGCACCATCGCGGCGGCCCCGCCCGGCGCCGCCACGATGACGAGGACGAACACCGCCCCGATGACGAGGTTCCAGACGTAGGGCAGCTCGCCGCTCAGGTAGGCGCTCACGACCTCGATCACCACCGCGCCGACGACCGGGCCGATCAGGGTGCCGCGCCCGCCGAGCGCGACCCAGATCACGATCTGGGTGCCGAACACGAAGCCGGCGAGCTCCGGGGCGATCACGTCCGTGAACCCGGCGTAGAGGTAGCCCGCCACCGCCGCGACCGCGGCCGAGAGCGCCATCAGGCCGATCTTCAGGCGCGCGGTGTCGATGCCGAGGTACTGGCAGCGGCCCTCGTTCTCGCGGATCGCCACCAGCAGGCGGCCGGCGTCGCTGCGCAGGGCGATCCAGGCCAGGAACGTCAGGGTGGCGCAGGCGCCCCCCGCGAGCCAGAACCAGGCCTCGATGGAGATGTCGAGCGTGTCGAAGCCCGACAGCCCGCTGCTCGACCCCGTGAAGGTGCCGCCCGAGAACAGGAGCTGCGTCACCACGATCGGCAGCACGAGCGTGATGACCGAGACGTAGATCGGCGTGACGCCGTACCCGAAGGCGAGCCAGCCCACGAGCGCCCCGACGAGACCCGCCGCCGCGATGCCGCCGACGAGCGCCAGGACGGCGACCCCCGGGCTGAAGCCGAGATGCGTGAAGGCGAGGCCGGCCGCGTAGGCGCCGATGCCGAAGAAGGCGGACTGGCCGAAGGTGAGGATGCCGGTGTAGCCCCACAGCACGTCCACGGTGAGCGCCACCACGGCGTAGAGCAGCGCCCGGATCAGGATGTTGACCGTGTAGGCGTCGAGCACGAAGGGCCCGGCCGCGACCGCGGCGAGCGTCGCGGCGAACAGGAGGGCGGCGCGCCGCAGGGCGGGATCGGCCGGGGCCTCGCGGGCGGGGAGCGGCTCAGTCAAGGGCCAGTCCTTTCGGGCGCAGGCGCAGGATCACCGCCGCCAGGACCACGATGGTCAGGCCGCCGAGCACGGGGCTCGCGTAGGCGCTGATCAGCACCTGGGCGCCCCCGAGCAGCAGGGTCGCGAGGGCGAGGCTCCGCAGGGAGGCGCCCGAGACCATCACCAGCATGAAGGCGCCGACGAGCCAGGGCACGCCCATGTTCGGGTCGACGCTCGACAGGGGCGTGATCGCCGCGCCCGCGAGGCTCGCGAGCCCGGCCCCGACGCTGAAGCAGGCGAAGCGCACGAGGCCGCTGTTGATGCCGAGCCCCTCGGCCAGGCTCTCGTTCATGATCACCGCCCGGGTCACGAGCCCGAAGCGCGTGCCCGAGAGGAGCGCCGCGACCGCGAGGCCGAGGAGGCCCGCCCCGAGCACCAGGAGCAGGCGGTAGAGCGAGTAGGTCGCGCCCGCGACCTCGACGGTGCCCTGGACCGGGCTCGGCACGAACTGCACCTCGCGCCCGAACCCTATGGTGACGAGCTGCCCGATGACGATGCCGAGGCCCCAGGTCGCCAGGATGGCGTCGAGAGGGCGGGCGTAGAGCGGGCGCACGATCAGCCGCTCGACCAGCGCGCCGAGGACGAGCCCGACGAGCCCGGCGAAGGGCAGGGCGAGCCAGGGATTGAGGCCGAGCTGCGCCGCCACGAGGGCGCTGTAGCCGCCGATGGTCAGGAAGGCGGCGTGGGCGAAGTTGATGATCCGCATCACGCCGTAGACGATCTGCAGGCCGAGGCAGACGATGAACAGCATCGCGGCCGTGGTCAGGACGTCGAGGATCTGCGCCGTCACGCGAGCCTCGCGGTCGCGGGCGCGCCCGGCGCGGGGCCGCCCGGGGGCGAGGGGGCGGGATCGCGCGGCGCCGGTTCCGCCGCCGGCCCGGCGCGGGGCGTCACGGCAGCTTCGGGCACTGGTCGCCCGGATCGACGTCCTTGAAGCTCTTCAGCACCTTGACGCTGCCGTCGGCCTGGACCTGGCCGAGATACATGGTCAGGGGCGTATGGTGCTGCTTGCTCATCTGGATCCGGCCGCGGGGGCCGTCGAAGGCGACCTCCGGCAGGGCCTTGAGCACGGCGTCGGGCTTGGTCGAGCCCGCCTTCTCGACGGCGGCCTTGTAGAGGTAGACGGCCTCGTACTGCGGCACCGAGAGGTCGTTCGGGGTTTTCAGGTCGGAGCCGAACTTCTTCTGCATCGCCGCCAGGAACGTCTTGTTCGCCGGGCTGTCGATGCCGGTGATGTAGGAGGCGGAGATGAAGATGCCGTCGCCGTCCGCGCCCATGCTCTTGGCGGTGCCCTCGTCCACCGCGAGGTTGCCGTACAGGCTCCTGAGGCCGGCGGCCCGCATCTGCTTCGTCAGCGTGACGTTCGGGGCGCCCCCGGCCGTCGAGGTGATGATGGCGTCGGGTGCCGCCGACCGCACCTTGCTGATCACCGCCGTCCAGTCGCTCGCGTCCATCGGCTGGTACTCCTCGCCGAGCACCCGGCCGCCGGTCTTCTTGATGTACTCCCGGGTGAAGTCGAGCATGCCGCGCCCGAAGGCGTAGTCGCTGCCGATCAGGAAGAACGTCTTGGCGCCCTTCTCCTTCATGAAGTAGTCGACGATCGGGGCGACCTGCTGGTCCGGCACCCAGGCGTCGACGTACATGTAGGGGCTGCACGAGCGGCCCTCGTAGAACGAGGTGTAGATGTAGGGGACCTTGGCGCGGGCGACGATCGGCAGGCCGGCGTTGCGGGCCGCGCTCGTCTCCATCGAGATGAGGGCGTTGACCTTCTTCTGGAACACGAGGCTGTCGAAGGCCTTCTGGGCCCCGGCGGCGCCGCTGCCGTCGTCCGCGACCTCGAGGGCGAGCTTGTGCCCGAGGACGCCGCCCCGGGCGTTGATCTCCTCGACGGCGAGCTCGGCCGACTGCACCACCGAGGGCGCCACGACGCTGTTGGCGCCGCTCAGGCCCACGGGAATCCCGATCCTGATGGTCTCCTGCGCCCGCGCGCCGGCGGTGCCGAGGAGGAGCACCCCCAGGAGCAGGCCGAGCCTCGTGGTGATCCGCGTCATCTCGCTCTCCCCTCGTCGGCGGTGCGCCGCCGCGCCGAAACCAGCACCGAAAACGAAAAAAGGCCCCGAGCCCGCGACCGTGCCGATCGCTTGACTGGAGGCCTTGCTGCCGATGTGAGCGGCGCCCTTGCCGCGTGCCCGCCGGGGGCGGGCGACGTGCAGGCTAGGGGCGCGGACCTCGGACTGTCAACATTCCTCGTCCCGCGACGCGGGCCGTGCGATCCCGGCGCGCTCGCCTCTCACGCCTCCGCGGCGGCTGGCGCCGGCCGCGGCAGCCGCCGCAAGCCGATGCACCGGGACTTCAGCGGGACGCGACGAACTTCGCTCCGTTCCAGTACAGCGTCTTCGTGCACGGCGCAGCGCCGCTCAGGCCGCACGACGAGCCGTGGAGGTCCAGGATCATGGCGGGCGTGCCGCCCACGGCCTTGAACCGGACGGCCCGGACATTCTCGTTGAGCACCTTCACGTACCCGCCGCGCGAGATCGACGCGTACACCGTCGTGACGCATCCCGCCGATCCGCAGTAAAATCCCGCATTGTCTCCGCACTTGAATGCGGCGTAATCCAGGATGTAGTCCTGGATGCCGTCACCGTTGACGTCCTTTCGCGTGATGAAACGATCCCCGAACATTGCCTTTTGTGGCTTGCATTCTCGGATGTCGCCGTCGATGTCGGTCTGGACCTGAGGTGGTAGTGGCTGCGCCTCGACGGCGCGCGGGGAAAGCGACGCGAGAAGCACGACGGCTGCCGGGAGGGCAATGAGTTTGCGAGGAACGGCACGCATCAAGTCTCTCCGGCACGATGAGCGGACGTAAGGGCACGACAGGCGTCCGCAGGGCTCCCCGCCGGAGCGGACAGCGGTCCGGCGCGGGGAAGCGCGTCGCAGCGAGGCGCTGGCGAGGCACCCGACCGCGCGGTGATCGGGTGCCGCCCTAGAGCATTTTCCGGCGAAGTGGACACCGGTTCGCCGCAGAAAATGCGGCAGAATCAAAAACCTGGAGCAGCAGCCGATTGCAGCGTGATCGGATGCTGCTCTAGTCGCGGCGGCAGCGAACGTAGTCGTGCGTGCCCCATGACCCGGTCTCGTGGAGGTGCCCGCCATCCACGAGCTGGAAGCGCATCGTCTCGGTCGACTCGGTCCCCTCGGAAGCGCAGGCGAGCCGCATCGTCCAGCCGGCGCGGGTCGCGGACACCCTCCTGATGTCGCACCGGTATTCCCAGCCGGAGACCGTCGTCTTCGTGATCTCCATCGGGCTGCCGGACCCGTCCCCGATCGCGACTCCGCAATCGGCCGGCTTCTGTGCCCAGACCCCGACATAGGGAGCGCTCCGGGCCAGAGCAGGTGACGCCACCAGAACCAGGATCGGGACCAATCTCGTCAGCATGCCGCCTCCAGTCCGCCGATGTCTATCGGAAGGGTGCACGGCGCCAGTATCAATCACGCCCGCCCGGATGTCAGCATCCGTCTTCCGGATGAACCACCGGCTCCCGGTCCTGCACCCTCCGCCGCGGCCAGCGCGCCCTCGCGCGAGCAGTCTCGCGCTGCTCCCTCTCGCAGACGCGGCGGCCATCGACGCGGGTTTCCGAGAGGAAGCGTCCTGCGGCCGGCCTGCCACGTCTCGGCCCATCTTTCCGATCCGGCGTCCTGCCGTGCGAAGGCGTGTCGATCATCGGGCCGGGCGGCGTCCTGGCCTCGGCGCGACGTCCGCCGACACCCGCGACGCGCCGCTCCAGGCGCGCCGCCGCCCGCACGCGTCGCGCCCCATCGCCGGCCGCCGACCGCCGCGCCCTCGTCCCGCCCCGCATGCAGGAAGACGCCGCCGCCCGCGTTGACGAGGCCCTGCAACAGGCGCTAGAGAGACGCCCGAAAGGCGTTGAGTAGCAGAACGGCAGCGATCAGGGATCCCAACCACCCTGCGGCGGCTCCGATTGTGCAACGATCTCAAGGCTTTGGAGAGGTGGCAGAGTGGTTGAATGCACCGCACTCGAAATGCGGCATGGGCGCAAGTCCATCGGGGGTTCGAATCCCTCCCTCTCCGCCAGATGGCCCTTCGCAGCCATTCGCTGACGTCGTCCAAATCCCGAGAAACACGAGCTTTTCCGCTATAGGATGCGGGCGGCGGACCGCTGGCATGCGCCTATATCCGCGAACACCATGTGGGTAACCACGTGAGTAGCGCAGGCATGGCCGGGAAGCTGGCAGCCATCGGAGTCGCGAAGCTGAGACCCCGGCCTGTACGGGGACGGGAGCGGGCTTTGGCGGCAGGTCACCGGCAAGGCACGGCGACCTGACGGTTCACGGCTTCCGCAGTTCGTCCCGCGACTGGGCGGCCGAGACAACGCAGGTCCAGTGCGTGGCCCGGGGGGGCAGGTTGGAGGCCGGCCTCACCGCTCTGCTCCAGACGGAGAGCAGCGAGCGGGATGTCGCCGAGGATGAGCCGGTGTTCGGGGGACTGGTCCGAATCCTTGACGAGGCGAAGCTCGCCCGCGGTGGCCAGCACCCGGGATGGCAAGATGCGGGCGAGCGCCTCGACGGGTGGATCCGGTCCTCTGGGCTGCCACCGGAGACCATCCGCCCAGGCGCACGCGCGTGATGTGCCGCTGGCGCGGTGCGCCGCCGTCTCAGCGGCCTCGCTCCGAGGTGTGGTCAGTTCTGCGCAGCCGGCACGGTCGCGGTGTTGAAGTCGCGAGTGAACTCGACCGCGACGTCGATCTTGTTCGGGATCGCCTTCGCCTCGAACAAGACGTCCGCGATCCGTTGCTCGCGGCGCACGAGATCGTCGTCGAGCGGCTGGAAGCTGGCCTTGAGGTACTCGGCAGAGACTCTCGCCCGTGCCGGGGTCTGTTTGAGCTTCTCGACCAGAAGGGTCTCGACCGTGGCCGTATTGACGGCGAACCAGTCCCAGTGCCGGCGGACGCGCGCGAGAAAGTCGCCGAGGGCCGCCTTCTTGGCCGGGTCGCGCAGGACGTCGCCGCGGGCCGACAGCACGTTGAGGGCAGGAATATCGAGGTCGTCGCTGGTCACCAGGACCTTGGCGGTGCCCCGCTCGACCGCCTCCGCGACCACGATGGCGCTGCCCGAGAAGCCGTCCACGCGCCCGGCCAGGAAGGCGGCCGACGTCGCGTTCTGGTCGGCGAGCTGAACAGGTTCGTAGTCCTTGGGTCCGAAGCCGGCCTTCAGGGTCGACAGCACGTACTGAAGGTAGTTGAAGCCCCCGAAATTGTAGGCCCAGGTTCTGCCCTTCAGGTCGGCGAGCGTGTTCACCCCCGCGGCGACGCGGCCGACCGTGACGATCGGCGGGTACTTCGCGTTGGTCGCGCGCCACCCGGCCACGATCTGCAGCGGTGCGGTCTGCGCCGTCCAGGGCGTCTTCGCCTTGCCCTGCTCGATGATCAGGGAGGTGTCGCCCATGTGGCCGACGTCGATGGCCTTGGAGTAGAGCGCGGAGAGCTGGGCGGCCGGGCCGGGCAGCACCACCCACTGGATGTCGTAGGGAGCCCCGGCGAGCACGCCGGAAGCCGCCACGGTCTCGGGCAGCGTCCAGTCCTGGAAGCCGACGAGGAGCTTGGTGCGCGGCGCCGCGTCGGCCGGCGGCTCGGCCCGGGCGGCGGAATGCAGCCCGACCGCGAGGGCTGAGGCGAGCAGGGCCCGCCGCGACAGGGTGACAAGGTTCGGCATCGGGGAACGACCTCGTGGATTGAGGGGATCGGTGTCGGGCTCAGGCGACCGCGTCCTCTGGCGCGACGCCGAGTTCGGCGAGCAGGCGTGCCCGCAAGGCCCCGAAGGCGTTGTCGAGCCGCTGGCGGGGGCGCGGGAAGGGCACGCGCGCGTCGAAGCGGATCCCGCCCTGGGCGAGCACCAGGATCCGGTCCGAGAGGAGGATCGCCTCGTCGACATCGTGCGTGACGAGCACGACGGCCGGCTGGTGGCGCTCGCAGAGCTGGCTCACCAGGGCGTGCATGCGGATGCGCGTGAGGGCGTCGAGGGCCGCGAAGGGCTCGTCCAGCAGCAGAAGGCCCGGCTCGGTGGCGAGGGCGCGGGCGAGGGCGACGCGCTGGGCCTCGCCCCCCGACAGCGTCCGCGGCCACGCGTCGGCGTGGGACCCGAGGCCGACCTCCGCCAGGGCGTCCAGGGCACGCCGCCGCGTCTCGCGGCCGCGCGAGTGGCCCAGCACGACGTTGCGCCAGACCCGCATGGCCGGCACGAGCCGCGGCTCCTGGAAGACCACCGAGCGCGCGGCCGCGACCCGCACGTGGCCGGAGGTTGCCCGGTCGAGACCCGCCAGGATGCGCAGCAGCGTGGTCTTGCCCGTGCCCGACGCGCCGAGCAGGGAGACGAACTCGCCGCGGCGGACGGCAAGCTCGATGCCGTCGAGCACCGCGCGTGTGCCGAACAGGCGGCGGACGCCGTGAAGCTCGAGCGCGAGGGGCCGCGCGTCGGCGGCCTCCT
Source organism: Methylobacterium crusticola (assembly GCF_003574465.1). Lineage (GTDB taxonomy): Bacteria > Pseudomonadota > Alphaproteobacteria > Rhizobiales > Beijerinckiaceae > Methylobacterium > Methylobacterium crusticola. The sequence continues at coordinate 24,972 of NZ_QOWC01000052.1, read as the reverse complement.
CCCGATCCAGGCGGGCGACGTTAAGCGAGGACAAGCTTGCCCCTCCACGGCAGCGCGAGCCGTTCGACGGCGCGCATGATGATGTCGATGAGGATGCCGAGCAGCGCGTAGAGGATGATCCCCGCGATGATGATGTCGGCGCGCTGGTTCACGTTGGCGTTGATCAGGATGTAGCCGATCCCCGAGCGGGCATTGATCTGCTCGGCGGCGACGAGCGCCAGCAGAGCCACGCCCGCGGAGTAGCGCAGGCCCACCAGGATCGAGGGCAGCGCCGTCGGCAGGATGACCCGTAGCGCGATGCCCCGCGGCGCGAGGTCGAACACCCGCGCCGCCTCGATCAGCTTCGGATCGACGCCGCGCACGCCCGCATAGGTGTTCAGGTACACGGGGAAGATCGTCGCCGCGTAGATCAGGGCGATCTTGGCTCCTTCGCCGATGCCGAACCAGATGATGAAGAGCGGGATCATGGCGATGAACGGCACGGTCCGCAGCATCTGCAGCGGCGCGTCGAACAGTTCCTCGCCTCTGCGCCACAATCCGGCGCAGAGGCCGAGCACGAGCCCGGTGCCGCCGCCGAGGGCGAGGCCGACGAGGGAGCGCGCGAGGGATACCGGGAGCGCCTCCTGCAGCTCGCCGGTGGAGATCAGCTCTCCGTAGGCGGCGGCGACGTCGGTCGGCGGCGGGAGGACCTCGCGAGCGACGAAACCGGTCGCCGAGGCGAGTTGCCAGGCGCCGAGGAGCAGCAGGGGGGCGAGGGCGCGGGATGCGAGGCGGCCAGGCGCCACGCCGGCGGATCGGGTCGGAGCGAGCGAGTCCGAGGGAAGGTCCACGAGCGCGAGTGGCGGACCGGCGGCCACCGGCGTCGATGAGGGTACGGGGGGCATCGGGGCTCCAGCCGCCGGGGAGGCTCGTCGCGCGTCCCGGCCGGCGAGGTCGGGTTGATCGGAGGCAGGGGCGGCTATCTTGGGATGGCGGCGGCTTCCGCGGGCGGGAAAGTCCTGAAGCGAACTGTGGCGTCGCGCGCGATCTGCTTCAGGAGGCCCACCTCCCAGTCGAGATAGGCGCGGAACGCCGCCTGCCGGTCGCCCGCCGCGTGGTAGGGCGAGCGCCAGACATCGTCCGCCGCGTGGTGCAGCGCCGTCTCGCCGGTCTCGACCGGAAGGCCGGCCGCCTGCCACCCCCGTGTCCCACCGGCGAGGACGCGCACGGGCCGGTCGATCAAGCCCGCGAGCTCGGGGGCGGCGTAGGCCGCCAGGATCCCGTCGGGCGAGGTCAGCACGATCTCGCCCGGGAGCAGCCGGTCGAGGCCCTCGGCGAGGCGCGAGCGCACCGCGAACAGGGCGCCCGGCACGTGCCCGGCCGCGTAGTCGAGGCTGGTCGCGAGGTCGAGCACGACCGCCCCGCCGCGCGCGAGCAGGGATTCCGCCTGCCGCGGGGAGATCGGGTCGGTCGCTCCCGCCGGCGTGCCGAGTGGCGCGATACGGTCCTGGCCTGCCTCGCGCCGCTCCGCCGGCAGGCGGTAGGCGTGGACCTCGCCCCAGCCCAGCTGCACGAGCCAGGAGGCCGTGATCGCGGCACGCACGCCCTCCGCATCGTCGATCACCACCACGCGGGCGTTGCGCACGGCCGCGAACCGGTCGATGCCCTGCACCAGCTGCCCGCCCTCGGCCCAGTGCGATCCCGGCAGGTGGCCGGCTTCGAACTCCGCCCGGGTGCGTACGTCGTAGAGGTAGAGCGTGCGCGCATCGCGCTGCGCCTCCAGATCCGCCAATCCCGCCTCGTCGAGCCAGCTCAGCCCGAAGCGGCGCGTCAGCCGCTCGACGCTCCTGCGGGCTTCGGCGAGACCGCCGGGGCTCGGGGCCGGAGCCGGGCGGGACACGCCGTGATCGAGGGCGTAACCCTCCTTGAGCCAGTCCATCGTGCCGTTCTCGAGGGCAGTGATCGGGTTGGGGAGCCCGGCATTGATCAGCGCCTGCGCGCCGATGATGGAGCGGGTGCGGCCGGCGCAGTTGACGACCACCAGCGTTCCTGGCGAGCGCACGAGATCGTGGACGCGGTAGGGCAGTTCGGCGTTCGGCACCGCGTGGGCGCCCGGAATGCTGAAGGCCTCGAATTCCTGAAGGGTCCGCCCGTCGAGCACGACGATGTCGTCCTGCGCGTCGAGGCGGCGCTTCACTTCCGCGGCGGAGAGGTGCGGCGTCCGGTAGGCGTGCTCGACGAACTCGCCGAAGGCTTTGCTGTAGGCGCTCGATCCCGTGTAGACCTCGCGGCCCGACGCCCGCCAGCCCTCGACGCCGCCGTCGAGGATCGACACGTCGGCGTAGCCGAGTTCCTTCAGCCGCTGCGCGGCACGGGCCGCGAGCGTTCCCTCCCCCGCATCGGTCACCACGATGCGGACGGCCCCGCGCGGGAGCAGCAGCCCGGCCCGCAGCTCGAGCCGGCTCAGCGGCAGCGGGACCGACACGAGGATGTGGCCGTCGCGGGCCTGCACGCCCTCCTCGCGCACGTCGACGAGGGCGCTCTCGCCGCCGTCCGTGAGCAGGCGCGCGAGCGTCTCGACGTCGGTCAGCGGGATCGACCCGCCCGCGGTCGTCCGGGGTTCTACGGCAAGCGTCATGAGAGCGGGCTCCTCCGGCGGCAGGGGCGGTCAGAAGTAGGCGGCGGCGGGAAGCGGCGTCCCGTCGAGGACGTGGCGGCCGATCGCCCGCGCCTTGTAGGCGACGGGGTTGTGCGAGGAGATTGTCCGGATGTTGCGCCAGTGGCGGTCGAGCCGGGCGCTGCGCTTCGCCGCGGAAGCCCCGCCGACATCGAACAGGCGGGTCGCCGCGGTCAGCGCGAGGTCGTCCACCACCACCTTCGCCTTGGCGGCCCGCAGCGAAGCCTCGCGGAACAGCGCCTCGTCGGGAGGACCCGCGAGGGCGGAGGCGAAGGCCTGCTCCAGCGCCTCGGCGGCCCCCAGCACGGCGGCCTCGGCCACGTAGGCCGTGCTGACCAGCCGGCCCAGTGTCTCCTGAAGCTGGGGATCCTCCGCGGGCTTGGCCGCGACCGCGTGGTAGTAGTTCCGCTGGCGCGCGATCAGGAGCGCGGCCGCGTCCCGCGCCACCGCCCGCAGGATCCCGGCGATGATCGCCGTGAGGTAGAGCTGCTGGAACGTAGCCTCGTGCGGAATGCGCCGCTCCTGGGCGAGGGGTACGACCTCGTCGGCGGCGACCGCCACGTCCTCCAGCACCGTGGTGCCGCTCGCCGTGAGCTGCTGCCCGATTCCGTCCCAATCGTCCGTGAGGTCCACGCCCGCGCGGTCGGCGGGAATGATGGCGGCCACGCCCGCGCCGTCCGGCGTGCGGGCGTTGATGAACAGAAGGTCGGCGTAGAGATTGCCGGTGCTGTAGTACTTGCGCCCGCTCAGCCGGAAGCCGTCCTGGCTCGGCACGAGGAGCGTGTCGCTCGCCCCGTCGCCGATGTTCTGCGTGCCGAGTTCGCTCGCGCCGAGCCCGAACAATCGTCCGGCCCGGACGGCGTCGAGCCAGCGTTCGTAGCCGGAAACAGCGCGGTTGCGCAGAGCCCGCTCCACGAAGGCGAAGTGGTTGCGCAGGATGTGCGGGATGTTCGAATCGGCCTCGCCGAGGGTGATGACGATCTCGAACAGCTCGCGGAGCGACCCGCCCGCGCCGCCCTCGTGCCGCGGCAGCCGGAAGGCCCCGAGGCGCGCGCCGCGCACGAGCCCGATCGCCTCGAGGGCGCTCGCTTCCCCGCGCTCGCGGGCCGCAGCGCCGTCCGCGATCGCGCCGATGAGCGCGGCGAGGTCGGCGGAACCGAACGCGAAGGGGCCGTCCGAGGCGATGCTCGGCGGCGGAGAGGGAATCGTCATGGCTGGATGTCCTCGAGCAGGGGTTCGGGCCGGAGCGGCGCAGCGTGCGGGCGCCGGGCGGGGCGGGGCAGCCCGAGGTGATCGCGCAGCGTCGCGCCCTCGTAGGCGTGCCGGAACAGGCCCTTGCGCCGAAGAAGCGGGACCACTGCGTCGGCGAAGGCCGGGAACCCGTCCGCGATCACGTCCGGCATGATGTTGAAGCCGGCGACCGCGCCCGAGCGGAACCAGCGCGCGATGTCGTCGGCGACCGTCTCCGGCGTGCCGACGATGATCCGGTGCCCGGTGCCGCCGCCCTGGGCCCGGATCAGCTCGCGGACGGTGAGGCCGCCGCGGGCCGCGAGCGACACCGCCCCCTTGAAGAAGGTCTGCATGCCGTCCCGGGGCAGGGCGAGGTCGGCGGGCAGCGGCGCGTCGAGACGCAGCCGCGCGGGGTCGACGCCGAGGATGCCCGCGAGGCGCCGCAGGCCGTATTCCAGCGGGACGAGGTCCCAGAGGGCCTCCTCCCGGCGCCGCGCCTCCTCCTCGGTGCTGCCGATGACCGTGACGAGCCCGGGAAAGATCAGGATGCCGTCCGGGTCGCGCCCGTGAGCCGCCGCGCGGGCGCGCAGATCGCGCGCATACGCCACCGCATCCTCGAGCGTGTGGGCCACCGAGAAGACGGCGTCGGCATGCGCGGCGGCCAGCGCCTTGCCGTCGTCGGACCCTCCGGCCTGCACCAGGACCGGCTGCCCCTGCGGTGGCCGGGGCACGTTCAGCGCCCCGAGGACCGTGAAGTGCTCGCCGCGCCAGTCCGGCGGGTGCAGCCGCGAGGGGTCGAGGAAGCGCGCCCCGTCCCGGTCGCCGACGAGGGCGTCGTCGTCCCAGCTGTCCCAGAGCGCCTTGACGAGGGAGGTGAACTCGGCGCCGCGGCGGTAGCGCGCCGCATGGTCGGCCCGCACCTGTGCGCCGAAATTCCCGGCGACCGCCGGATCAGCCGTCGTCACCACGTTGAGACCGGCGCGCCCGTGGCTGACGTGGTCGAGCGAGGCGAAGCGGCGGGCGACGTTGTAGGGCTCGTTGAAGCTCGAGGAGGCAGTCGCGATCAGCCCGATCCGCGACGTCGCCGCCGCGATGCTGGCGAGGACGATCGTGGGCTCCAAGGCGTTGAACGGCCGGAACTCGGGACGGTCCGACAGCGCCGGGACGTCTGCCAGGAAGACGGCGTCGAAGGTCGCCCGCTCGGCGATCTGCGCGATTCGCACGTAGAACCCGACATCCGCGAAATCGTGCGGCCTCGAGGCCGGCCAGCGCCAAGCCGACGCGAAGGTCCCGGCATTCAGGAAGTTCAGGTTGAGGTGAAGCTGCGGCCTGGATCCCATGGAAACGGTCATCGCCCTCGGTGCGGTTCTCGGCGCCCGCCAGCAGTCGGAGCCACGAGACGAAGTCCCCTCGGATGATCACGCGATGGACGCGCGACCTCACGGCGGCCGGTCGGGCCGCACGGATCTCGAAACGATCACGGTTGCGGGCGAACGGATCAGCGTAGACTGATAGACCTCAAGAACGTTCGTGCATTTCATCCTGATTGATCGAAGATATTCGCCGGAGTGTCAAACGAATATATTTTCCTTTATTCATCCAGGAGCAGCGATCTCATCGCGCGCATGCCGTGAAAGGGAGACGGACGTCATGGTGCGGCATGGGCTGGGGCGTGCCGTGTGCCGGCCGGTCCGGCCGGCTCCGATCGCAGCCGATCGCGCAGGGTCTGCCCCTCGTAATGCCGGCGGACCCAGCCGCCCTCTTGCAGCGCTGGGACGACATGATCGACGAAGTCGACGAAGCTGTCCGGCAGGAACGCCGGCGAGATGATGAAGCCGTCGCAGGCGCCCGCGCGGAAGATGGCGACGATCTCGTCCGCGATCTCGCGGCCGGTGCCGCAGAGCTGGGGAACCATGACGCTCTGCCCGTAGATCTGCCCGATCTGCGCGAGCGTCAGGTCCTCCTCCGCCGAGATCCGCAGGACATGAGCGAGGTTGCCCTGAGTTCCCGTTCCGGCGAGCCTCTCGATCGGCCGGTCGAGGGGCAGGCCGGACAGATCCAGGTTCAGGTGCGCGGAGAGCGTGCTCAGCCCGACGCGGGGGTCGACCAGCGCGTTGTGGGCGTCGCGCCTGTCCTCGGCTTCGCTCCGGGTGCGGCCGACGAACGGCATCACGGCCGCCAGCACCTTGCAGGACCCGGGCGGGCGCCCGGCAGCGGCGACGCCCTCCCGGATCGAGGCCGTGAAGGCGGCCATGGCGGCCGGATCCGGTGCCAGGCAGAACACCACCTCGGCCCATCGCGCCGCGAAGTGACGGCCGCGCCCGGAGGCGCCGGCCTGGATGATGACCGGACGGCCCTGGGGGCTTGCCGGGATGTTGAGAGGGCCGCGTGAGCGGAAGTAGCGGCCGACGTGGTCGATGCTGCGGACCTTCGCGGGGTCGGCGTAGATGCCCCGCCCGCGGTCGAGCACCAGCGCGTCGGGGTCCCAGCTGTCCCAGAGCTTGGTGGCGACCTCCAGGAATTCATCGGCCCGGTCGTAGCGGGCGCCGTGATCCATGTGGGCGTCGAACCCGAAGTTCAGCGCCTCGCCGTCGTTGAGCGAGGTCACCACGTTCCAGGCCGCGCGCCCGCCCGAGAGGTGATCGAGCGTCCGGAAGGCGCGCGCGACGTGGTAGGGGTGCTCGTAGGTGGTCGAGCGCGTCGCTCCGAGCCCGATGTGCCGCGTCGCCGCCGCGATGACGGCCAGGACCGGCAGCGGATCGAGGCGCGTGGCGTCCTGATCGCCGAGGCGCAGCCCGGTCTCCCGGTCGTTGCCGAACCGGTCGGCCAGGGCGAGGCGGTCTGCGAAGAACAGGAGGTCGAACCGGCCGCGCTCCAGCACGCGGCCGATCTCGGCATAATGCGCCGCCGACAGGAAGTCCGTCGGGTGCTGCGGGTTGCGCCACAGCGCATGGCTGTGGACCACCGGACCCGCGCTGAGGAATCCGGCGAGATGCAGGGTCGCGCTCATCGGACGAGCGGGGGACCGCCCCCGTCCACGGCGAGCCGCGCCCCGTTCACGAAGCGGGCGGCGTCGGACAGGAGGTAGGCGACCGCGTCCGCCACGTCCTGCGGCAGGCCGGGACCGGGCGTGGCGGTCTGCAGGTTCGCCGGCGGGGCCTGCCCCCCTTGCCGCATCTCCGCGAGCCGCGGCGACTGGATCGGCCCCGGCGCCACGGCGTTGACGCGGATGCCGTCCGGCCCGTAGCGCCGCCCCAGTCCCTGCACCAGAAGATCGAGGGCGGCGTTGACGCTGGAGCCGGGGAAGTGGTGCGGCGGAGGATCGATGCCGCCGCGGCCGCTGATGAGGACGATCGCCCCGGCCCCCTGCTTCACGAGGGTCGGCAGCGCCGCGCGCACCGGGCGCACCGAGCCCAGGAGCTTGGCCTCGAACACCGCTCTCCAGGCGTCATCGTCGAGGTCGAGGAAGTCGCCGAACCGGCCCACGTTGGTGCTGGCGACGAGACCGTCGATGCGGCCGTGACGAGCCAGGAGCGCCGCGAAGGCGCGGTCCACGCTCGACGTCTCGGTGACGTCCACCGGAAGCCGATGGATGTCGGCGCCGCCGAAATCGGTCGTCTCGATGCTGCGCGCCGAGGCGACCACCGTCGCTCCCCGACGGGCGAGCGTCAGCGCGCTCGCCAGACCGAGTGCTCCCGATGCCCCGGTGACCCAGATCACCTTGTCCTGAAAGTCCATCCGCGTCCCCCCCCCAGGTGTCCCACCGTCGCCCCCCCGCGGCTCTGCTGGATGTCCGGCGGGTTCGGCGGCTTGCCGGCTCACCCGGCCTGGCCGCTGCGGTCGCCGTCGAGGATCCGCGCCGTGTAGCGGTCGTCAACGACGGTCCGGAAATCGACCGGCCGGGGATAGAAGCCGACCTTGGCCAGCTTCTCGGTCGCCACGATCTCCTGATTGAACTCCTGGCTGCCGGGGCTGACCGGGACCAGGGTCAGTGCGCTGCTCCTGGCCGCGAACAGGGCGGCGGCGTCCCTCAACTGCTGCGTCCGCACGTAGGCGCGGGCGGTTTCCTCCGGATGCCGCGCGGCCCATCTCAGGTACTGGGCGAGCCTGTGGAGGAAATCGCCGATCGCGGCGCCGAGCTTGGGATCCTCGATGGCCCCTGTCCGCGCCGTCACCGACGTGAAGCCGGGGAAGTCGACGTCGACGTCGCGGGCGAGGGCGACGAGCGTGCCGTCCGCCAGCGCGTCGGCCACGCGGGCGCGGGTCACGGGCGCGGCGGCGACGGCACCGGCGATGACGGCCGTGGAGGTCGCGTCGTAGGTGAGCAGGCGCGGCTGGACGTCCTTCAGGGTCAGCCCGGCCTTGTCGAGGGCGAGCAGGGCCAGCGCGTTGATGTTGCCGCCCTCGTTGAAGGCGTAGGTCCTGCCGCGCAGGTCCGTGAGCGTCCGTACGCCCGCATCCTTGTGCGCGACGATCAGCGACGCGGAGAAATTCTCGACATCGACCGGTTTGAGCAGGGCGACGAGCTTGATCGGGGCGTTCGCCGCGGTCCAGTTCCGGCGATCCTCGGACGAGGATTTGGGCGCGGCGGTGTCGCTGAGGCCCCAGCTCAGGTCGATCGCGTTGCCGCCGAGCGCCTGGACGGTCGGGCCGGCTCCGTTCAGGCGCGCCCACTGGATCCTGTAGGGAATTCCCTTCAGGAAGGGCGTCGCCTCGATCGCGTCGCGCCGCACGTCCTCGAAGATGCCCACGCGCAGGGTCACGCCGGACAGGTCGACATCGGACGCGACCGCCCTCGACGTGCCGGCGGCGAGGAGACCGCCGGCCGTCAGGACCAGGGCCTCGCGGCGGGACAACCCGCCGCGCGCGAATGACGGAGAAGCTGGGACGCGCCGCATGGTCGCTGACCTCCTGGTGTGGGGTGTCGTTCGAGGAGTGGGCTCAGGCCCGGCCGGCGACCGCGGCGCGCGGCGCGGTGCTGCCGCGGGCGGCGATCCCGGCGTCGTCGGGCGCGACGCCGAGTTCGGCGAGGAGCCTTGCGCGCAGGCGCGCTCCCGCGGCCGAAGCCGGATCCTGGGCGGCGCCCACCGCGACGTCGAGGGTGAGCCGCCGGTCGCGCAGCACCAGCACGCGGTCGGCCAGCCGGACGGCTTCGTCGACGTCGTGCGTGACGATCAGCGTCCCGGGGCGGTAGCGGGCGCACAGCCGGCGGACGAGATCCTGCATCCTCAGCCGCGTCAGCGCGTCGAGGGCCGCGAAAGGCTCGTCCAGGAGCAGGAGCGCGGGCTCCAGGATCAGGGCCCTGGCCAGCGCCACGCGCTGCGCCTCGCCCCCCGAGAGCGTGACGGGCCACGCGTCGGCGTGGGCCCCGAGGCCGACCTCCTCCAGGGCGCCCAGGGCACGCCGGCGCCTCTGCGCCCGCCACGGCAGGCCCATCAGCACGTTCCGCCACACCGTCTGCGACGGCACGAGACGCGGCTCCTGGAACACGGCGGACCGGGGTGCTGCGACCGCCCCTGCGCCGGCATCCAGCGTGTCGAGGCCGAGGAGGATGCGCAGGAGCGTCGTCTTTCCGGAGCCCGAGGCGCCGAGCAGTGCCACGAACTCGCCGCGGCGGATCCGCAGGTCGACGCCTTCGAACAGGATCCGCGGGCCGAATCCCTTGGTTGCGCCTCTCAGCACCACCGGGTCGACCGCGGGCGGCGCCTCGTCGGCGCAGGCGTGCGCGAGAGCGGAGGGAGCGTTCATCTCAGCGGGCCGTCTCCAGGACCGTGCGGTGCCACGGGAGGATCCAGGCCTGGACCTGGCGGATCAGCAGATCGACGAGGAGGCCGAGCACCGAGTACAGCACGACCACGCCGATGATGATGTCGGTGCGCAGGGACGCCCGCGGGTTGAGCGCGAGATAGCCGATGCCCGAGGTGGCGTTGACCTGCTCGGCCGCGACCAGCGACAGCAGCGCCACGCCCATCCCGTAGCGGAGGCCGACCATGATCGAGGGAAGAGCCAGCGGCATCACGATCCGCGTGGCGATGGCAAGCCGGCTCATGCCGAACACAGTGGCGGCCTCGACGATCTTCGGATCGACGTGGCGCACGCCCGAGAACGTGTTGAGGTAGACGGGAAAGATGCAGGCCAGCGCGATGAGGAGGATCTTCGGCCGCTCGTCCACCCCGAACCAGATCACGAAGAGCGGGATGACGGCGAGGAACGGCACCATGCGAAGCATCTGCAGGAGTGCGTCGTAGGTGTATTCACCGATGCGGGACATGCCGGCGACGACACCCAGGCCGAGGCCGATCCCGCCGCCGATCAGGAACCCTGCCGCCGCCCGCTGGAAGGAGGCGGCGAGGCTGTCGAGCAGGACCCCGGATGCGGCGAGTTCGACCAGCGCCTCCAGGACGGCGGCCGGCGACTCGAGGGTTCGCGGATTGATGAGGCCGAGCGACGAGGCGAGTTGCCAGGCGGCCAGCACCAGGGCCGGGAGTACGAACCGGACCGGACCGTGGCCCGCGAGGCGCCACCGCCGCCGCGGCGGCGGCGTCAGCCGGAGCGGAACCACGATGGCCGCGGCCGATGAGGAGATCACGTGACGGTCACCAATGCTTCCAGGCATTAGAGAACATAGTCCATCAAAATTGTCAACTAAAGGCGTGGCGCGGTGTGTCCCCGTGCGAGGCCGTGCGGCCCGGGCTCAGGCTGCCGGCGCGATCCGTGCTCGGTCGCGAAAGGCCGCCCCCGGGTGGGACGGCTTCAAGCGGTCGCTGCCGGTCAGCTTGGCCCGCAGGCTGCCCGGCGCGTAATCCCGCTTGTAGAGGCCGCGCCGCTGCAATCCGGGCACGAGGTGGTCCACGACGTCCGCGAAGGTCTCCGGCAGGAACGCGTAGCTCAGGTTGAAGCCGTCCACGTCCGCTTCCGCCACCCAGGCCTCCATCTCGTCGGCCACGTCGGCCGGACTGCCCACCAGCAGGGGGCCGCGCCCGCCGATGCCGGTGTGGGTGATCACCTCCCGCAGCGTCCACACACGGTCCGGATCGGCGCGGGTGAAACCGTCGATGACCGACAGGACGGCATCGTCCCGTTGCCCGCCCGGCCGGAGCGGCGCGTCGAGGTCGAAGCGGGAGAGGTCGATGCCGGTCCAGCCCGACAACAGCGCCAGCACCCCGTCGGGATCGCTGTAGCGGCGATATTCATCGTGCTTCGCCCGCGCCTCCTCCCGCGTCGGTGCCACGATCAACGTGGCGAGGGTGAAGACCGCGATGTCGCGCGGATCGCGACCCAGGGCGGCGCGGCGGGCGCGGATGTCGCGTACGGACGACGCCACGCTCGCCCGCGTGGGTCCGCCCACGAGCACCGCCTCCGCGTGGCGCGCCGCGAAGGCGCGGCCGCGCGGCGAGGCTCCGGCCTGGAACAGGAACGGGGTGCGCTGTGGCGACGGCTCGGCGAGGTGGATGGTGTCGAGGTCGAAATGCGCGCCGCGGTGGCGGATGCGGTGGACCTTGCCGGGATCCGCGAAGAGGCCGCTCGCGCGGTCGCGCAGCACGGCGCCGTCCTGCCACGACCCCTCCCAGAGCTTGTAGGTCACGTCGAGGAACTCGTCCGCCCGCTCGTAGCGCGCATCGTGCCCGATCACTGCCTCGCGGCCGAAGGCCCTGGCGCCGCTGTCGGAGACACCCGTGGCGATGTTCCAGCCGATGCGGCCGTCGGTGAAGTGGTCGAGGGTCGAGAAGCGGCGCGCGAGCACGGCGGGCAGCTCGTGCGAGGTCGACGCGGTGACGCCGAAGCCGAGATGGGTCGTCGCGTGGGCCAGCGCGGAGACCAGCATGAGCGGATCGTGCTTCGGCACTTGCGCGCCGGAGCGGATCGCCGCGTCGGCCGTGCCGCCATAGACGTCGTGGATGCCGATCCCGTCCGCGATGATCAGAGCGTCGAACCTGCCGCGCTCCAGGAGCCGCGCGAGGTCGACCCAGTGGTCGAGATCCTTGTAGTCGAGGTCGCGGCTGCGCGGATGGGCCCACAGGCCGGGCGAGAGGTGGACCGGGCTGAAGGCGATGAAGCCGGTGAGGCGGATCTGTCGGGTCACGGCGGGGTCTCCTGGCCGCGCTGGCGTCGGCGCTGAAGGGTCTGGTCGAAGGCTTCGCCGAGGGAGGGCCGTCCGAGGATCCGGGCGGTGCGGTCGCGTCCGGCCTGGACGACGTGGGCCTCGAGGTCGCGTACGACGCGGTCTCCGTACGGGGGAGAGCGGGCCGGCGGCGCGCCGGCCGATCAACCGGCACGCGCGAGGGACGAGGCCGCGCGACTGTCGGGACGGTGCCCTGCGGCCGGGTGGCTCGCGGGCAGCCGGCTCGCGCCGAAAAACTTCTCGCGCAGGGTGCCGGGGGCGTAGTCGGCCTTGTAGCGGCCGCGCCGCTGCAATTCCGGCACCACGAAGGCACCGAAATCCGCGAAGCCGCCGGGCGTCACCGCGTAGCTGAGGTTGAGGCCGTCCACGTCGGTCGCAGCGACCCAGGCCTCGATCTGGTCCGCCACTTGCGCCGCCGAGCCGACGAACACCGGACCGCGCCCGCCGATGGCGTTGTGCTCGGCCAGTTCCCGCACCGTCCAGACCCGGCCGGGATCGGCGACGGAGAAGGCTTCGAGCGCGGAGACCAGCCCCTGGCTGCGGTCGTCGAAGCGGATCGGGGCGTCGAGGTCCCAGGTCGAGAAGTCGATGCCGGTCCATCCGGAGAACAGGATGAGGGCGGCCTGTGGGTTGATGTAGCGGCGGTAATCCTCGAGCTTCTCCCGCGCTTCCGCCTCCGTCTCGCCGACGATCGCGGTGGCCATGGAGAAGAAGAGGATCGCGGCCGGATCGCGCCCCTGTTCGGCGGCGCGCCGGCGGGTATCCGCCACCACGGGGGCGATCACCGCGGGGCTCGGCCCGCTCACGAAGATGCACTCGGCGTGGCGCGCCGCGAAGGCCCGCCCGCGCGACGAGGCTCCCGCCTGGAAGAGAACGGGCGTGCGCTGGGGCGAGGGTTCGGCGAGGTGGATCGCGTCGACGTGGAAATGCCGGCCGCGATGCGTGATCCGCCGTACCTTGCTCGGATCGGCGAAGACGCGGCCGTCGCGGTCGCCCCGCACCGCATCGTCGTCCCAGCTGCCTTCCCAGAGGGCATAGACGGCGTCGAGATACTCGTCGGCGATGTCGTAGCGGTCGTCGTGCGGCGTGAGGCCGGCCTGGCCCACCGCGCGGGCCCCCGACGTCGCGTGTCCGGTGACGATGTTCCAGCCGATGCGGCCCCTTGTGAGATGGTCGAGCGTGCTCATCCGCCGCGCAAACGGGAAGGGTGGCTCGTAGAGCGCGTTGCTGGTGACGCCGAAGCCGAGATGTTCGGTGACGCGGGCCATCGCCGCGATGCTGACGATGGGGTCGAGCTTCGGCACCTGCGCGCCGACCTGAAGAGCGGCGTGATAGGAACCGCCGAACACGTCGTTCGAGGCCATGCTGTCGGCGAGGAACAGGGCATCGAACTTCCCCTGCTCCAGGATCTGCGCGAGTTCGGTCCAGTAGTCGAGGCGGGTGTAGTCGAGGGAACGGTCGGCGGGATGTCGCCAAAGTCCCGGCGAATGATGCACGGGCGACGGCATGGCGAAGGCATTAACGCGAATTTCCTTGGGCATGACGGCGTGATCCTGCGTCAGGTGCGTCATCCCGGCGACCGCGGCGGCGGATGCGTGGCGGCCGGTCCCCGGAGCGCCGGCTCGCGCACCCATCGACGACGCGCTCCAGCCGGGTGTCGGCCTCGCCGGCACGGCCGGACGGTCCGACAGCCGCCCTGCCCGTCGAACCTGCCGTCGCCACGCGCATCCGTCAACGAAATTGTTCTTTTTATAGAACCACAGCTTGTGGATGAATTTTCTCTGGATTGCAGATGAAAAGGTACATCCAGATTATTACTGCACAGGGGTGTTGCGCATGATGCGAGATTTTGAATTACAGAGCTTACGACAAGTTCGCATGAGGGCAGCCTGTGCGTCACAGGATCGTGTTCGCCACATAGAACGCGCCGCCCCGGGCCGGACGGGCCTCGGTGCGACGCGGGTGCCGGGGCTCGCGCCCCCTTACGTCATCAACGGAGTGACTTCGCGTGCGCGATCTCGCTATCATGCGGCATGTCCGTCTGCGGAACCACCACCGTGTCGATCACGCCGGCGCAGGACGCCTTCGCCCGCGATCGCCTGAGATCGGGCCGCGCCCGCAGGCCCGCGACACCCACCGGCAGGCCCTCCGGCGCGCGCAGTGAGGTCTGACCCGACGTCAGCCGTGCCGTGCCTCACCGGCGGCGGCGCGATGGGCGCGCTGATGCGCGCGCACGATTGGTCGGCCTCGCCGCTCGGGCCTCCGGAGTCCTGGCCGGCGCCGTTGCAGATGACCGTGAGCCTGATGCTGGGCTCGGCCTTCCCGATGTTCGTGGCCTGGGGGCCCGGTCTCGGCTTCCTCTACAACGATGCCTACATCGACGTGCTCGGGCGCAAGCATCCCTCGGCGCTCGGTGGCCGGTTCCGGGAGATCTGGGAAGAGATCTGGTCCGACGTCGAGCCGCTGGTCCAGCGCGCCATGGCCGGCGAGGCCACGTTCTCGGAAGATCTGCCCTTGCGCATGCAGCGGAAGGGGTTCGAGGAGGACACCTGGTTCACGTTCTCGTACTCCCCCGTGCGCGAGCAGGACGGCACCGTCGGGGGGATGTTCTGCGCCTGCACCGAGACCACGGCGCGGGTCCGCGCGCAGGCCGAGCTGCAGCGGCGGGAACACGAGCTGCGCGCGCTGAACGCGACGCTGGAGGAGCAGGACACCGAGCGCACGGCGCAGCTCAAGCTCTACGCCGACATCATCCAGGCCAGCGCCGCGCCGATCTGCGCGTTCGACACCGGGTTCCGCCTGATCGCCTTCAACCAGGCGCACAGCGACGAGTTCTACCGGATCTTCGGCCACCGGGTGCAGCTCGGCGAGGTCTTTCCCGACCTCTTCCCCCCGGACCAGGCGCCCGTGATCCGCGGGTTCATGACCCGCGCCCTCGCGGGCGAGACCTACATCGTCACCGAGGAGTTCGGCGACCCGACCCTCGCCAAGCCCTACTGGGAGGTCTCCTACGCGCCCCTGCGCGATGCCGGCGGGGGCATCGTCGGCGCCTTCCACTACGCCAGGGACATCTCGGCCCGCCTGCGGGCGGAGGCGGAGCTCGCCGCGACCCAGGACACCCTGCGCCAGTCCCAGAAGCTCGAATCCATCGGTCAGCTCACGGGCGGCGTGGCCCACGACTTCAACAACCTGCTCACCGTCATCCGGTCGTCCGCCGACCTCCTCAAGCGGCCCGATCTGCCGAGCGCGCGGCGCGAGCGCTACATCGCGGCGATCTCCGACACCGTCGATCGGGCCTCGAAGCTGACGGCGCAGCTCCTCGCCTTCGCGCGGCGCCAGGCGCTCCAGCCCAAGGTGTTCGACGCCTGCGAGAGCGTGCGGGCGCTCTCGGACATGATGGTCACGCTGATCGGCTCGCGCATCGGCATCGTCACGGATTTGCCGGCGCAGGCCTGCTCCGTCAACGCCGATCCGAGCCAGTTCGACACGGCCCTGGTGAACATGGCCGTCAACGCCCGCGACGCCATGGGCGGCGAAGGGCGGCTCACCATCAGCGTGCGGGTGGTCGACGCCATGCCGGCGGTGCGCGCCCATCCTGCCGCCCAGGGCCCGTTCGTGGCCGTGGCGATCAGCGACACCGGCAGCGGTATCCCGGAGGAGCACCTCGCGCAGATCTTCGAGCCGTTCTTCACCACCAAGGTCATAGGGCAGGGGACCGGGCTCGGGCTCTCACAGGTGTTCGGGTTCACCAAGCAGTCGGGCGGCGAGGTGCTGGTCGAGAGCGTGCTCGGCCAGGGCACAACCTTCACCCTCTACCTGCCCCGCGCCCTCGACGCGGTGCAGGCCGCGTCCGGCCTCGAGCCCGAGCCGTTGATCGACGGCCACGGGACCTACGTGCTCGTGGTCGAGGACAACGCCGCCGTCGGCACCTTCGCGGTCCAGACGCTCAACGATCTCGGCTACCAGTCGGTCCTGACCAGCAATGCCCTCGAGGCCCTGGCCGAGCTGACCAAGGATGCCGACCGGTTCGACGTCGTGTTCTCGGACGTCGTGATGCCGGGCATGGACGGGATCGAGCTCGCCCGTCGCATCCGTGACGCGTATCCCGGGCTGCCAGTGCTCTTGGCCTCCGGCTACAGCCACGTGCTGGCCCAGACCGGGACGGCGGGCTTCGACCTGCTGCACAAGCCCTACTCGATCGAACAGCTCTCGCGCCTGCTGCGCAAGGTGGCGAACCCGCCGCGCCGCGATCCCTCCCGGTCCGGGCGCCGCGCCGACGCGCCACGCTGATCGACGCGCCCGGCGTGCGGCAGGGCCGGCGCCCGGGGTGCGGCCGGGCCGACGCCGGGACAGGGCGGGCGCCGGGACCCCGAACGCCGCCACAATCCGCAGGGACCGCCGAAGGCGCGCCGCCGGCGCCCGGACCCGGACGCGCTCCGGCCGACCTCTCCCCGAACGACCCGGACCGATCTTGTGACGATCTTACACTTCATCTATGAAGCGGCGTCGCAGTGACGCAAGACTGATCGAGAATCATGTATGTTGATACATGCACTGTGCACATTGGTCTTGCTTCAGTCTTTGGGGTCCGGGGTCACGCGCGCGTCCACCCCGACAGAGCCGGGCGGCGGCCGCCAGGCCCAGCCGCCGCGTGCGGCCGCGAGTCCCGGCAGGGCGGTCCGCGAGCGCATCGTCAGGCCTGCCGGCGCGACGGCGGAGCCCGCCTACGACCGGTACCGCGGCTACCTGGATCCCTCGCCGGGCAGCCCCCCGCGCGCCTTCGTGTGGAACCCCGTCTACTTCTGGTATCCGTTCCGCGGCGCGTGGTCGCCGTACCGGCGGGGAGACGTCGGATCGGACGAGGTCAACGCACTTCCCGCGGCGGCGCAATCGGCTCTCCGGCTGATGGGCGGGATGGGCGAGGGTCTCACCTCCCGGCTCCGCGAGCCGGTCGCCGACCTCGGCGAATCCGCGATCTTCCATCGTCTGCTGCGCCTGCGGGCGCTCGATCCCGAGACGTCGGCCCTGGCCGCGCTGAGCCGGCGCGTCCGTCGCCTGCTTCGCTACGAGGCGCTGAGCACCGCCGTCGAGACCGCGGGCCGGAACCGGGCGGCGAACGGGCACGCGCTCGCGGCGTTCCAAGCCGACTGGGCCGCGGCCAGCGCAAAGCTCCGGGACGCGGAACGCGCGTCCTGCGGCGTCTGGGGGTGCGGCGCGCAGGTCGAGATCGAGCGCCGCAAGCGCGCCCTCGCCGAACGGGGCATGGCGCGGGCGATCCAGGGGATGATCGACGACGACGCCCTGCTGCGCTCCGCGCGAGCGGACCTTCAGGCATTCGATTTGCACGCGGGAGACCTCGCGAACGGCCTGAACGGATCGCGCACGGACCTGAGCACGAGGCAGGCACGCGAGATTCGGCGGCTCGAACGGCTCGCCGGCTTCTACGAGACGGACGGGGATGCCGCCTGCCCCCGCCGCCTTACGTACCACCACGCCACCCGGACGCCGAGGAGCCATCCGCTGTTCTCCGATCCCGTCATGCCCGACACGCTCGATTTCGAAGAGGTCCAGCTCAGCGTGTGCCCGAACGTCTCAGGCCTTCTCGATCGCGTGGAGATCCGACGCGAGGACACCCTGGTGGCGACGTCCGAGATCCGGCGCGAGCCCGACGGGACGATCTCACAGGTGAGGATCCGAGATGCACAGGGAAGCGTACTTGAGAACCACGTCTGGAGCCGGCCTGCGGCCAGCATCGTCCGCTACACGCTGTCGTTCAGGCTCGCAGACGCGCCGGAAGTCATCTGGACCGAGATCGTCAAGTAACGTCCGGCGCCGGGCGCTCTGCCGGGATCGGCGCCGGAGCATTTTCCGGCGAAGTGGACACCGGTTCGCCGCAGACAATGCGGCAGAATCAAAAACCTGGAGCAGCGGCCGATTGCAGCGTGATCGGATGCTGCTCTAGGTCGGCTCGTGCGCGGAGACCGATGTCTCGACCGGATCGCCGGACGACGCTGTCGCGCTCGCTCGGCGACGCAGCTGGCGTATCGACGGGGATGGCTGGACGTGAGAGCAGAGCGGGATTGCGGGTGGCTGGCGCGCTGGGCAGGGGTGATGATCGTCCTGGCGCTCTGCCTCGTAGACGAGGCGCGGTGCTGGGCCGCGGGCGAGAGCGTCAGGAGCGTCGTCGACGAGAACGCCCTCGAGGGCACGCCGGCCGCACTGTGGGACGTCGACGGGGCCGGCGATCCGACGATCCAGGGCTTCGCCACGGACATCAGCATCAATCGCGGTGAGACGGTCCGCTTCAAGGTCACCACGGACGCGTCCGCCTTTCGCGTGGAGATCTACCGCGTCGGGTACTACAGGGGAGCGGGCGCGCGGAAAGTCGCCGATATCGGCGAGGCGGAGACGTTCGCGGTGCGTCAGCCCGAGTGCCTGAAGCAGGCCGAGACCGGACTCGTCGATTGCGGGAACTGGCAGGTCTCGGCATCGTGGGACGTCCCTGCCCGATCCCGATCCGGTGTCTACGTCGCCAGGATCATCCGTTCCGACACGTCCGGCGCCAGCCACATCATGTTCGTCGTTCGGGATGACGACGGCGGGTCCGGCATCCTGCTCCAAACCTCCGACACGACGTGGCAGGCCTACAACGATTACGGCGGCAACTCGCTCTACGAGGGGGAGCCGGCCGGCCGCGCCTACAAGGTCAGCTACAACCGCCCGCTGATCGTGCGCGGCTCGGAGTACCGGCGGACATCCTTCTGGGCCAACGAGTACCCGATGATCCGCTGGCTGGAAGCCAACGGGTACGACGTGAGCTACCTCAGCGGCGTCGACACCGCGCGCCGCGGGCACCTCATCCGGCGGCACAAGCTGTTCGTGTCGTCCGGTCACGATGAGTACTGGTCGGGCGACCAGCGCGACAACGTCGAGGCGGCGCGGGACGCCGGAGTAAACCTGGCGTTCTTCAGCGGCAACTCGGTGTTCTGGAAGACGCGGTGGGAGCCGTCGATCGATGCGTCCGGACGGGAGTACCGGACGCTGGTCTGCTACAAGGAAACGCATGCCGGCGAGAAGATCGATCCCTCGCCGCTCGCGACGGGCACCTGGCGCGACCCGCGCTTCAGCCCTCCCAACGACAGTGCCCGGCCGGAGAACGCGCTCAAGGGCACGATCTACGTCGCGAATTGCTGCCGGTTCGACGCGGTCACGGTGTCGGCCGATCAGGCAAAGGCGCGTTTCTGGCGCAACACCGGCCTCGACACATTGAGCAGGAGCCAGTCCGTCCTGGTGGGCTTGCGCACGGTCGGGTTCGAGTGGGATTCGGATCTCGACAACGGCTCTCGGCCGGCCGGGCTCGTGCGCCTGTCCTCGACCCGGTTGGACGTCGAAGCCGCGCTGCGCGACTTCGGCTCCAACTACGGATCCGACACGGTGACGCACAACGTCACCCTGTTCCGCCACAAGTCGGGCTCCCTGGTCTTTGCAGCCGGCACGACGTTGTGGGGATGGGCGCTCGATGCGACGCACGACGATCCGGACAAGCAGTCCGCCCCGACGGATCTGAGGCTGCAGCAGGCCACCGTGAACCTGCTGGCGGACATGTCGCTGTTCCCGGCCTCGCCCAACGGGGCGCTCGTCGTCACCCAGGCGCCTCCCGACACCGTGCCGCCGGTGGCCTCCATCCGGTCTCCCCGGACGCTCGAGGACCACATGTTCCACCTTCCGGTCTCCGTCTCGGGCTCGGCGACCGACCAGGGGGGCGTGCCGGCCGGGATCGAAGTGTCGGTCGACGGCGGGGCGAACTGGCACCCCGCCAACGGCGTCAGCGACTGGAGCTACACGTTCACGCCGGACCGCCGCTCCTTCGTCTCGATCCTGGCGCGCGCCGTCGACGACAGCGGGAACCTGCAGCCGGTGCCGACGAGCGTCACCATCAAGGTCAGCGGTTTCGCGCGACTGATCTACGCGGGCCTTGTCGGGCTGGTGCTCGGCTGCGGCGCGCTTCTGCTCGCCTTCGTGGCCAGGCGCCGTCGGCTGCTTGCGAAGCGCAGGATGATGGGCCTGTAGGCAGCGGCGCGGCCGCCGACCGGTGCGCCCCCCGGGGCCGCGATCCGGTCGCGCCGGCGCCGGAGAGCGTTGCGGCGCACGACCCCCCGCCACGCGGCCAGGCCCGAACGCGTCCCGGCGGCCCGTGGGACGGCCGCCGCTGCCGCCTGCCGTCCTCCTGCCTGCCGACGCCGCAGCATACCAAGGTATGTGCAAGGGATTTACAGGTATAGGCGCCAGAGACTGACGTGCATCTACGATACCGACGTCGTTCCGGCAATATGACCTCCATCAACTCTCGCGGCGAGGGCCGCCGACCTGCAATGGAGGATGATCCGATGTCCCGTACGCTGCTGTTCACGTTCGCACTCCTCGCCGGCACGACGGGGTCCGCCCTGGCCCGGGAGGCCGGCAGTTTCGACGCCTGGGGCCACACCTTCAGCGTCCCGGCCTGGCAGACCGGTGCCGCGCCGCCCGCGGAGTTCCCGCTCGCCACCGGCTCGCTCGCTCCCCGGGTCTACCGGTACGCCGGATCCCACGCCGGCGGGCCCGCCGACGCACTGATCCCGGACGGGACGCCACAGCCGGTGCCGCAGCGGGTGAGGGCGCCGGCCTACCGCTACTCCGGCAGCCATGCCGGCGGTCCGGCCAACGGTCTCGCCCGCGATTGAGCGGCGTTCCCGCCGGCATCCTCCCCCGCATCGCGCCCCGAGCAGTCCCCGGCGGCGGTCCGGGGATCGCTCGGGACACCGCCCGTCCGCCCCGGCGCGCCACACCGTCACGCTGCGACCCCGCAGGCGCGGCCCGCGTGGGCGATGATCGCCGGGGAGGACGCGCAGCAGGAGCGGGTCGACGTCAGGCCTTCCCGGAGCCTCGCGGAACGCGCAGGCGGCGAAAGCGCATTGTTCACGGGACGACACCACGACCGCCCGTCCCTCCGGCCGGGCGGGCGATCCTGGCCGGGCGTACGGTCCCGCCGGGCTCCGTTCGGCGCGCCTTGTTGTAATAGTGTTACAGCGTCGGCGATTCCCGGTCGGGCGCCGACCGGGCGCTTGCCAGCGCGGCTCCAGCACGTGCTAATGCAACATTATAACGTTCGTGTGAGACCCCGATGCCGTCCCGCATCCGCCCGCGCACCCTGGCGCTCGGCACCGCGCTGCCCGCGATCCTGCTCGCCCCGGCCGCCGGCAGGGCCGAGGAGATCAGGCTGGACCAGATCGACGTCGTGTCGCCGAGCCCGATCGTGACCCGGCCCGCGACCGGACCGGCCGCCGGTGCCGGGGCCACCGTCCCGGTCGGGGTGCTGCCGGTCGCGACCACCACCTTCTCGCCCGTCACCGTGGTGACGCGCGAGCAGCTGGCGCGCGACCAGCCCCGCACCCTCGGCGACGCGCTGTTCGACCGTCCGGGCCTGTCCTCGACGACCTACGCACCCGGCGCGGCCTCGCGGCCGATCATCCGCGGTCTCGACAACGCCCGGGTGCGGATCCAGGAGAACGGCATCGTCAACGGCGGCGTGTCCGACCTCGGCGAGGACCACGCCGTGCCGATCAACCCGCTGGTGGCCGACCGCCTCGAGGTGATCCGCGGCCCCGCCACGCTGCGCTACGGCTCGGGCGCGATCGGCGGCGTGGTCTCGGCCGAGAACAACCGGGTGCCGACCGTCATCCCGGCCAAAGGCTACGCCGGGCAGGTCACGTCGGGCTACTCGACGGTCGACAACGGCCGCCTCGGCGCCGCGATGATCGATGCGGGCGGGGACGGCATCGCCGTGCACGCGGACGGCTTCGGGACCGCCGCCGACAGCTACGCGATCCCGGGCGGGATCCAGCGCAACTCCGCCAACGCGTCGCAGGGCGGCGCCGTCGGCCTCTCGGCGATCGGCGACCGGGGCTTCGTCGGCGTCTCGGTCAGTCACTACGACGCCGTCTACGCCATACCGGGCGGCGAGGCGGAGCGGGCCCGGACGCGCCTGACCCCGAACCAGGACCGGGTGCTGTCGCGGGGCGAGTACCGCCCGCTCGACGGTCCGCTCGAGGTGATCCGCTACTGGGCCGGCTACTCGGTCTACCGCCACGACGAGATCGGCATCGGCGCGGAGGGGATCGACGCCAGGCAGGCCGTCTTCAAGAACCGCGAGGCCGAGGCGCGGGTCGAGGCCCAGCACGTCCCGGTCTTCACGGCCCTCGGCACGCTCACGGGGGCGGTGGGGGTGCAGATCGACCGGCGGGTGATCAACACTGAGCTCGAGGCGTTCCTGCCGCGGACCGAGTCGCGGGCGAACGCCGTCTACCTGTTCGAGGAGCTCGAGATCGCGCCCGGGACGCGGCTCCAGGCCGCCGGCCGCATCGAGGGCGACCGCCTCGGCAGCACCGCCGTGCGGTTCCCGGGCGACTACCTCCCGGTCGAGGGCGAGGACCCGCCGGGCTACGCCCTGACCCGCCGGTTCGCCCCGAAGAGCGCGAGCGCCGGCGTGCTCCAGGACCTGCCCTCCGGCTTCGTGGCGAGCCTCACCGCCTCCTACGTGGAGCGCGCGCCGACGGGCTACGAGCTGTTCTCGCAGGGACCGCACGACGCGACCGCCACCTTCGAGATCGGGGATCCCACCCTGCGGCTGGAGCGGGCGCGCACGCTCGAAGCCAGCATCCGCCACGGCGAGGGCCCGTTGCGGTTCGAGGCGACCGGCTACTACACCCGCTACACCGGCTTCATCTACAAGCGCCTGACCGGGAATTTCTGCAACGACGACTTCGCGAGCTGCGGCTCGGGCGACGAACTGCGCCAGATCGTCTACTCGCAGCAGAACGCGACCTTCTACGGTGCGGAGATCATCGGGCAGTACGACGCCGTCCCGGTCGGCACCGGCTTCTTCGGCGTCGAAGGCCAGTTCGACTTCGTCCGTGCGCGGTTCGACGACGGCACCAACGTGCCGCGCATCCCGCCCTACCGGCTCGGCGGCGGTGTCTACGTCCGCGCCGACGGCTGGTTCGCGCGGGTGAACCTGCTGCACGCCTTCGCGCACACCCAGATCGCACCGTTCGAGACCGACACCCCGGGCTACAACGACCTGCGCGCGGAGGTGAGCTACACCCGGGCCCTCGACCCGGCGGTGTACGGCGCGAGCGAGGTGACGCTCGGCGTGCAGGGCCGCAACCTCCTCGACGACGACATCCGCAACTCGGCCTCGTTCAAGAAGGACGAGATCCTGCTGCCGGGCCGCAGCGTCCGGTTGTTCCTGACGGCGCGGTTCTAGAGCAGCCTCCGATCACGCTGCAATCGGCCGCGGCTCTAGGTTTTTGATTCTGCCGCATTGTCTGCGGCGAACCGGTGTCCACTTCGCCGGAAAATGCTCTGGGGTCCGCCGAGGCCAGGACCGCCCGGTGGACTGCCGCGCCGCAGGCCATCGGCCCCTTGGCGAGCCGAGGAGCCCGCTCGTAGCGGGCCGGGAGGAACCCGGAGGTTGGGCACGCGCGGATCCTGCGCCTCACGGTCGCGGTCGAAGGCACCGCCGGGCACGGTGGGCGAGACGGACGCCACCTCCACGCCGGTTCGCGCGCGTCACGCACCTCGTCGCGCGGCTCCGGGAACGGCCGGGTGGGGCGGCGAGCCGCCATCACCCACGACGCCGGCGAACCACGCGACGGCGCCCGGCGAGCGGCAGGCCGCCACGCGGCAAGATCGTCTCCTCCCAGGCAAGAGATGCCGGCTCCGGCCGACCGCCACGCCGCCCGGATGAGCGATCCAACCGCGTAAGTCTCTGACGAGTCTGGCCGAATTGATGCGCCTCCCCTGGCATCCGCCTTGCGACGCGAAACACCGTCCAGGCGAGTTCGGCTGATGAACGTTTCGAGCACCGGTGCGTCTCCTGCATGGCCTGCTTCCAGGTCCGTCAGCACGAGCGTCAGTCCCGCCGCCAAGGACGCCGGCAGCACGTCGTCCGAGTCGGTGAAGAGCGACTTTCTCAAGTACGCGAAGATGTCGCCGCTGGAGCGGATGCGGGCCAACATCCTGAAGAGCATGGACCTGACGGAGGAACAATTGGGTTCCTTGCCGCTGGCCCAGCGTCAGAAGGTCGAGGACCAGATCAAGGAGACGATCAAGACGATGATGACGGGCAGCGGCGCGAAGGGTCAGCTCGTGAACCTCTCGGCCTGAGGCCGACGCTCCCGCCGCGGCGGGTGTCCAGAAGGGCGCGACCGGCCCCGTTGCCACCCGGGACGTGCCCCTCGCGCCATCCCGATCGGGCCGCGTGCGGGTCGACCAGGTGGATGCCGGTGGCCAGATCGCCGTCGAACGGGTCGGAGGGCATCACGCCGTCACCGCCATCGGTCTGGAGCGGAACGCCGCAGACCATCCGGGTGCGTGGGCGATGAGAGGCGTGGTCGCGGGCGAACTGCACCACGCATTGCTGGTCTGCGCCGTGTCTGATCTCAGGATTTGATAGTGCGTCCTTCACTCGGCAGTGGAGAGATGCGCGATGAGCCAGGTTCATCACGACAGCGCCACGACGACCGAGGCTGTCCGTCGGGCGATCCAGCACAGTCAAGCGAGCCTGAGGGCGCTCTCGCAGCGCTACGGGGTCAATCCGGAGACGGTTGCCAAGTGGAAGCAGCGGACCTCGGTTGTGGACCAGCGCACGGGGCCGAAGGGTCCACGTTCGCCCGTGCTGTCGCCGGAGGACGAGGCGGTCGTCGCGCCGGTCGTCGCCGCGTACTCCTGCCGCTCGACGACTGCCTCTACGCGCTCCAGGCCACCTTCCCATACCTCACGCTTTCCAGCCTCCACCGCTGCCTGCCGCGTCACGGCATCAGCCGGCTGGCGGAAGCCGACGGGGACAAGCCGCGGCGGTCGCGCTTCAAGGCCTAGGAGCCCGTCCGAGTAACAGGTTTGCGGATCGAGATTGGGGTTGAGATCA
>NZ_KZ984613.1 GCF_003574465.1 Methylobacterium crusticola | reverse complement strand
CCGCCACCAGGGGCGCCGCCACGGTGAGGTAGGGCGAGGCGAACGGCCGGGCGACGCGGCGCCCGAGGCCGAGGGGCCCCGGGCCGACCCGGAACGGCAGCAGCGCCGCGAGGTCCCGGCCCCGCCGGACGACGAGGCAGGCGAGGTCCGCGGGCGCCAGGCCGTGGGCGCGGTGGGCCTCCATGACGCGGCGGCCGTAATCGGGCGTGGCGGCCGCGGNNNNGCCTCCGGGTCGCGGGCGAGGTCGGCGAGGGTCGCGACCTCGGCTCGCAGCGGGAGCGGCGCCCGAACGGGCGAGGGCCGGGCCGCGAGGCCGCTCACGCGCGCCCCCGGGCGAAGGCCGGGGTGGCGAGGCCGAGGCGGCGCCGGGCCGCGAGCGCCAGGGCGAGGCCCCGGGCGGCCGTGACGGCGGCGGCGGCGAGCGCCGCCCCGAGGGTCCCGAGGAGCGGCACCAGGGCCAGGGTCAGGGCGACGGCGGCGAGGAGGAGCGCCAGCGTGATCGCCGCGCAGAGGCGCTCGCCGCCGAGCATGGTGAGCAGGTCCTCGGCCGGCCCGCAGGCGCTCGCCGCGACGGCGCCCGCCACCAGCACGGCGAGCAGCGGCAGGCTCGCCCGGAACTCGGGGCCGAACAGCCCGAGGAGGAGCGGCCCGGCCGCCACCACGGCGAGCCCGGTCGAGAGGGTGGCGAGGAGCGTCAGGCGCGACCAGCGCCGCACCAGGGCCTCGAGGCCGGCGCGGTCGCCGCGCGCGCCGGCCTCCGCGAAGCGCTGCGCCGTCACCGAGGAGGCGGCGTACTGCACGAAGACCACGAACTGGAGCAGGCGCGTCGCCGCGAAGTAGGCGCCGACCTCCGCCGGCGGCAGCAGGAAGCCGAGCACCAGCACGTCCACGAAGTTGAAGCCCGAGCCGGCGAGGTCGACGAGCGCCATCGGCAGGGCGGCCCTGAGCCACTCGCCGCACGGGTAGAGCCGCCGGCCCGCCGGCAGGTCGGCGCGCAGGCGCGCCAGGATCAGCCCGGCCTGGACGCCGAGGGAGAGGGCCGTCGCGGCGAGCGTGCAGGCGACCGCGACGGCGGCCTCCGGGGGCGCGCCGAGCGCGACCGCGAGGAGCATCGCCGCCATGATCAGCCCCTGGCGCAGCAGGTAGGGCGGCGCGACCGCGAGGAGCGTCCAATTCCGGCTGCGGGCGACGCCCTCGCAGAAATCCTGGAGCGCGAACAGCGGCAGCACCAGGGCGGCGAGGCGGAGCGGGGTCGCGTAGGCGGGGGAGACGAGGTCGGGCCGCAGCGCGAGGAGGCCGGCGCCGAGCCCCGCGAGCACCGCCCCGGCCGCGAGCGAGAACAGGGCCCCGAAGACCAGGAAGCCCCGGGCCGGGCCGGCGGCGCCCCGCGCCCGGTAGGTCGGCAGGAAGCGGCAGGCGGCCTGCGAGAGGCCCCAGGTCGAGGCGTGGCCGAGGAGCGCGGTCCAGACCCAGACCGACGCGAACACGCCGTACTCCGCGCCCCCCATCACCCGGGCCATCAGCACCTGGGCCAGGAACGCGAAGCCGGCCGCGGCGATGCGGATGCCGAACACCGCGACCGCGGTGCCGGCGACGCCCGTCGCCTCGGCATCGCTGAGAGAAACCCCGGCCGCCATGCGCGCTCACCCGGGCGCGGGCCGCCCGCGCGTCCGGTCCTGCCTAGCGGCTCGGGGTTGCGCCGGGGTTAAGCCGGAGGCGCGGATTCGGCGGACGGGCCGCGCGCAATGGGTCGCGCTCAGTGGGCCGCGGCCGGACTCGTGCTGCCGGTGACGTCGGGCTGGAGCAGCGAGACCGTGATGGCCCGGGTGACGTGCTCGGCCATGCAGCGGTAGCCGAGGTCGGCGAGGCGGAAGCCGGCGCCCGCCACGGCCTCGCCCTTCGCCCGGGCGGCGAGGTAGCGCATGGCCTCGTAGCGCTGGACGAGCGGCACCTGCTCGCTCGCGGCCACTTTCTGGATCGCCTGGACGAAGTGGTTGTAATAGTCGTCCTTGGCGAGGCTCGCGGTGTATTGCGGGTCCACCAGCACCACGTCGATGCCGTGGGACTTGATCCAGGCCACGGTCTCGGCGAGGGACTGGGCGAAGCCCTCGATCTCGACGCGGGCGAGGGCGTCGTTGCCGCCGACCTGCCAGACGACGAGGTCCGGCTCGATCTCCGCCACCATGGTGCGCAGGCGCTCGGCGGCCCCGAAGGCGATCTCCCCCGAGACGCCGCGGCTGTCCACCTCGACCTCCACGTCCGGGAAGGAGCGGGTGAGCGCGTCCTCGAGCTTGACCGGGTAGCTCGCCGCCGCCCCGAGCCCGCCCGAGGTGGAGCCGCCGATGGTGAGGACGTGGACCGCGCGGTGCTCGCGCAGGGCCTTCTTCACCGCCTTGAGCTTGGCCAGGGTGTAGAGCTTCGAGCCCGGCACCCGGCACTCGGGCGAGAGGCTCGGATCGGGCGCCTCCGGGCTCGGCGCGGTGGCCTGGGGCCCGGGGATCTCCGCCGCCTGCGGGGTCTGCGCCGCGGAGGGCGAACCGAGGCTCAGGCCGAACGCAAGGCTCACACCGACGAGGAGGGCCGGGGAGAGCGTGAGCGCCATTCGACGAACCATGCGGTGAAGGACAGGGCAGCGAAGCCGCATCCTACGACAAAGATATCGACGGCGAAACCGCCCCCGCTCCAGAATCTGACGAGCTGTGCACCGAGGCTCGCGACCGAGCCGACCGAGAAGACCGCCAGGGAATTGCGTCCGAGGGCGGCGAGCTGGCGCGTCATCCAGGTCAGGCGCGGCTGCACCCAGCCGAACACCGCCTGGAAGGCCAGGAGGACGCCGAGGAAGTGCACGAGCCGGGCCGGCGAGAGGTAGCTCTTGTCGAAGGTGAAGAGCAGGCGCGGCTCGGGCACGGAGAGCGGGTCGGGCCTGAGGTTGAACCAGGACAGCACCGCCCCCAGGGCCACGATGACGAGGCCCGCCGGCATCAGGCGCCGGCGCCAGGCGAGGAAGCGCTCCGAGTCGCGCCGCCACTCGTAGGCGGCAAAGCCCAGAACCAGGAGGAGCTGCCAGCACAGGGGGTTGAAGAACCAGTGCCCCTCGACGGGCCAGGTCGGGATGTTGATCTCCGCCACGAGGCAGACCGCGTAGAGGGTGAGCGAGGCCGCGAGGGCGAGGCCGAGATGGACCCGCGCGATCAGCACGAAGACGGGCGCGAGCCCGAGCAGCACGACGTAGAGCGGCAGGATGTTGAAGAAGCCGAGCTGGTGCAGGAGCGTGACCCAGCCGACGGTCGCCTGGATCGGGTCGCCGAAGATCGGCCCGGCATTGTGCCACTCCACGAGGAGCGGGTTGTCGAGGGAGAGCGCCGCCCCGGCCAGCATCGCGAGGGCGATCGCCGTGATGACGAGCTGCGCGCGGTAGACCTCGACCATCCGGGAGAGGAGCCGCAGCACGGTGCGGCCCGCCGGCTCGGGCGTGCCGTCCCGGCCCCGGGTGGCGATGCCGATCGACCAGCCGGCCAGGAACACGAACAGCTCGGCGGCGTCCGAGATGCCGTACTGCGAGTAGGTGTAGTTCTGGAAGACGTTGCCCGGGATGTGGTTGATGAAGATCGTGATCAGGGCGACGCCGCGCCAGAAGTCGATTGCGTTGGGGTCACGCATGGGGCTGGTCGTCCTCGGTCAGGCGGCCTCCGGCGCGGGCGCGCCGCGCCCGCCCTTCAACGGTGATCGCCCGGGCTCGCCCGGAGGCCGCGCGGGCGTCGCAGCGCTACTTCACGATGCGGTCGAGGCGGTTGTTGACGAAGAAGTACAGCTCCTTGGCGCCGGGCTCGGTGTAGAGGACCTGCACCTCGCGCTGGCCGCGCCCGCTCTCGCCGACGAGCACGTCGGTCGGGGGCTTGCCCTTGAGCCGCACGAGCTCGCACTCGCCGATGCCGGGCGCGATCGCGCCCGCGGCGCTCGGCACCGGCCCGGTGCAGGTGCCGTCCGGCGCGAGCACGGGCCCCGCGTAGGCCGGGGGGGCCGGGGGGGTGATCGTCACCGGCGGGGCGGCCCGGTTCGGGCTGCCGCCGCAGCCGGCCGCGGCCAGGCCGGCGCCGAGGGCCGCCGCGGCGGCGAGCCCCCGCGTCCCGGCCGCCCTCGCCCCGAGGCCCCGCTCCGTCCGCGTCATCGTCCCTCGCCCGCGCCCTGCCGTGCCCTCAGGGCCGCCTCGTAGAGGCGAAGAACCTCCCCGCGCAAGGCCGCGCGCGAGCTTTTGCGCGAGTAGAACATGTGGCCGCCGGGAAAGACCGCGAGGGCGAGGCGCCGGTCGCCGCC
This sequence comes from Methylobacterium crusticola, assembly GCF_003574465.1. Lineage (GTDB taxonomy): Bacteria > Pseudomonadota > Alphaproteobacteria > Rhizobiales > Beijerinckiaceae > Methylobacterium > Methylobacterium crusticola. Next base: position 39,652 of record NZ_KZ984613.1, on the reverse strand, counting down.
GAAGGCCGGGACCTGATCGAGGATCAACTTCGAGGCGAAGTAGGGCGTGACGAGATCCGTGTAGCCGTGCGCGACCAGCACCCGCAGCGACCCGTCGAGGGCGAGCGCCTGGCGCAGGTCGCCCACCACCTCCGGCGGCGAGCGGCCCGAGCCCCAGTTCCAGGACCGGTTCACGCCCGTGCTGAGGAGCTCGTAGCGCAGGTTCGGCACCCGCCAGTTGAGCGTGCGGGCGTAGAGATCCACCATGGCGCTCGTGAGGGGCGCCTGCATGGCGGAGAGCAGCGGATCCTCGAAGTGGGATTGCGCGGCGGTCGGGTCGGGGTCCCAGCCGGTGATGCCGGTGTCGTAGGCGCTGGCGACCCGGCCGTCGCCGCGGCCGATCTCGCGCTGGAAGCTGCCGGCGGACAGCCGCCCGCCCTGGCGCCGCACCGCCGCGGCGTCGAGCCCGACGAGGGCCGCGACCTTCTCGGAGAGCCGGTCCAGGGCCGCCGGGTCGGAGGGACCGCGCAGGAGGTCGGAGAGGTACTGGCCGGTGGCGTAGGCCTCGACCTCCGCCATCGTCCCGGGGCCCGGCGCGCCGCCGCGCCGCTCCAGGCCCGCCGCGGCCAGGGAGGGCAGGCGCGTCACGGCCCCGAGCGGGTTGTGGCGCGGCGGCTGGAGCCAGCCGAAATCGAGCACGGGCGAGAGCAGCACCAGCCCGGAGAGGCCGACGCCGACGTCGTCCTGGAGCTTGCGGGCGATCAGCGGCCCGCGAAAGCCGCCGTAGCTCTCGCCGAGGAGGAATTTCGGCGAGGCGAGCCGGTCGTTGGTGCGCAGCCAGCGGGCGATGGCGGCGGCGAGCACGGAGGCGTCGCTGTCGACCGCGTAGTAGCGCTTGCCGTCGTCGCCCGCCGCCCGGCTGTAGCCCGTGCCGACCGGGTCGATGAAGACGAGGTCGGTGAAGTCGAGCCAGGTCTCGTCGTTCGCGACCAGCGTCGGCGCCGCCGAGGGGCTGACGCTGGCGCCCTCGAGCGGCAGCCGCCACGGCCCCACCGCGCCGAGGTTGAGGTAGGCCGAGGCCGCCCCGGGGCCGCCGTTGAGCGCGAAGGTCACCGGCCGGCCGCCGGGCTCGCGCTCCGGGACGGCGTAGGCCGTGAAGGCGATCTCGGCCTGGAGCTTGCCCGCCTCGTCGACGAGGGCGAGGCTGCCGGCGGTGGCGGTGAAGCTCAGGGAGCGCCCGCCGGCGAGGGACAGGGTGTGCTGCGTCACCGCGTCGGCCGGCAGGCGCCGGCCCTCGGGCTGGCGCGCCTCGGACTGGCGGGATTCGGCGGGCTTTTGCTGGGCCGGCGCCGGCACCGGCCCGAGGCCGATCACGAGCGCGGCCAGCAGGGCCAGGGTACGGGTCATCGCGGTTCATCCTCCCGTTGTGCGGGGCCGGGCTCCCGCCCGCGCCTCGGCCGTCGTCAGGGGCCGGGCCGGCGCCGGGGTCCGGGCGCAGGGCCGGGCGCCCGGACCCCGGCGTCACGCCTTCTTCTGCCAGCGCCCGCTCTCGTCCTGCTGCCAGTAGGCGACGGCGTGGCCGGCCTCCTTGGCGCCCCGCCACTGCTCGCGGGCAAACAGCAGCGCGTCCTGGTCGGAGCCGTCGAACAGGATGCAGATGCGCTGGTAGGTGCCCGCATCCTCCGGCAGGGACGCCCCCTCCACCAGGAAGCGGATCGAGGCGCCGTTCGGGTTGGCGTCCCGGAGGGTCAGGACCACGGGCTGCGTGCCGCTGTCCGGCTCGCGCTCGGTGCCGTGGGGCAGGAAGCCGTCGTCCGAGAAGGTCCAGAGGTGGTCGTCGAGGGCCTGGAGACGCTCCTCGCTCGTCGCCTGCACGGCCACGCGCCACTGCCGCTCCAGGGATTTCTCGAGGAGGCTCGGCAGCACCGACTCGAGGGGCTGGCGCTGCATGTGGTAGAACAGGATCTCGGTCACGGGGTGTGAGATAGGGCCGCGGGCCCCGAAAGGCATCCGGCCTCACGGCGCGATGACGTGCGGCACGAAGCGCGCGGCGTTGCCGGTGATGGGGTCGGGGCTCTCGCGCAGGCACAGGCCCGCCGGGACGTCGCCGACGAGCCAGCTCCCGGCCAGGACGTGCTGGCCGGCGAAGACCGGGAGCGCGCACAGGGCCTGGCGCACGTGGCCCTCGGCGCCGTAGGGCCCGTCCCGGCGGGCGAGCACGGCGCCGTCCCGCACCATGAGCACGTTCGCGCCCTCGCGCGACAGGATCGGCTTGCGCACGAACGAGGCGCCGAGGGCGCCCTTGCGGGGATCGTCCTCGAAGTAGGCCGGCAGCAGGTTGGGGTGGCCGGGCGCCATGGCCCAGAGGTGGGGCAGGAGCCCCTTCGTCGAGAGCACCGCCTTCCAGGGCGGCTCGAGGAACCGGGTCGGGGTGCCGGCGAGGCGGTCGCCGAAGGCGTCCCGGAAGGCCCATTCCCAGGGGTAGAGCTTGAACAGGGTGCCGAGCGGCGCGCCGAGCGCGTCCGTGAAGGCGCCCGCGCTGTCGAGCGCCACCGCCTCGAGGGGCACGAAGCGGGTGGCGAGGCCGGCCTGATGGGCGCAGTCCTGCAGGTAGGCGACGGTGCCGCGGTCCTCCGGCGCCGCCTCCATGCAGGTGAAGGCGACCGGGCCGCCGATCTCCCGGAAGCGCGCGACCAGCCGGTCGTGCACGGCGTTGAACTGATCGGTGCCGGCCGGCAGCCGGCCGCGCGCGAGGCTGTCCTCGAGCCAGAGCCACTGGAAGACGCCCGTCTCGTAGAGCGCCGTCGGGGTGTCGGCGTTGTACTCGAGGAGCTTAGCCGGCCCCTCCCCGCCCCAGGCGAAGTCGAGCCGGCCGTAGAGGGACGGGTCGCGCCGCCGCCAGCTCGCGCGCACGGCCTCGAAGGCGTGGCCGGGGATGCCCAGGGAGGCGAGGATCGCCGCATCGCCCACGGCCCGGTCGACGAAGGCGAGGCAGAGGGCGTGCAGCTCGGCGCTCGGCGCCTCGAGCCCGCGCTCGATCTCGTCGAGGGTGAACGCGTAGGCGTGGGTCTCGTCCCAGTAGGGCGCGCCGTCGAGGCTGTGGAACGTGAAGCCCGCGGCCGCGGCCTGCGCGCGCCAGTCCGGCCGCTCGCCGAGGGCGAGGCGCCGCATCAGCCGCCCGCGTGCCCGGAGCCCGCGTGTCCGGAGCTCGCGTGGACGGCGACGCCGTGGCCCGTGGCGCCGAAGCCCCCCGTGGCGACGACCCGCGCCGGGGCGGGGCCGCCGCGGGCGACCGCCGAGGAGACGCGGGCGAGCGTCGAGCCCCGGGCGGTCCAGACGCGGCCGCCGCCGCTCGTGCAGTAGCCGCCGGAGACGCCGGAGACGCCCGCCGCTTCGCGCGCCTCGTCGGGCGCGTGCCGGAACAGCGGCTGGACCGGCAGGTGCTGGTCGGCGGACCGGCCGATCATGAACCCCGCGAGGAGCGGCACGAACGCGCCGGCGGGCGCCGGCGCCACGGCGGCGGTGCAGCCGCCGCTCCCGTGGTGGCGCTCGCAGGCGGCGCTGTCGGGGTAGCGCGGCGCCACCGTCGGGTAGAGGGCGCGGACCTCGCGGTCGGCGGCCTCGCAATCCTCCGGGCTGCGCAGGCCCTGGGCCCGGCAGGCGGCGAGGTCGGCGTACACGAGGGTGTCCTCCTCCCGCTGGGAGGGATCGCGCCGCGCGAGCACGAGGGCGGCCGCCCCGACGCCGACGAGGAGCACGAGCGAGACGGTCTGGGACCGCTTCGAGCCCTGGGTCGGACCCGGCCCGTCGAGGGATGGCGCGTTGGCTTGCATCCGGGGCCGGCGCCCTCCGGGGTGGGGTCGGGGCAGACGACAGCAGCCGGGCCCGGCCGTCAATAGGTCATGGAGGCGGCGTTGAGGATGCCGGCGGCGAGCGAGGCGGCGGCGAGGAGCAGCGCCGGCGCGGCCTCCCCGGCCGCGATCTGCCGCGACAGGTCGGGCAGCGCGAGGCGGACCAGCCAGTAGACCAGCATCTGCACGACGAGCCCGACGAGGCCCCAGATCGCGCAGTCGAGGAGCCCCTGCGCGTTGTAGATCGCGACCGCGAGGGGCAGCGTGAAGGCGACGAGGCTGCCCCCGAGGGCGATCGAGGCCGCGGTGACCCCGCGCCGGATCAGCATCAGCTCGTCGTGCGCTGTCGCCAGGGTGTAGATCAGGAGGTAGAGCGCCACGAGGCCGAGCGCGGTGGCGAAGTAGGCCAGGAACGCGCCGAGTCCCGAGATCGAAGCCAGCATCTCCCCCCTCCCCGTTCGCCCGGGCCAGGCCGCGGCCCCGGCCGCCCCCGGGCGTCAGACCAGGCGGCTCTGCTCGATCGCCGCCGCGATGAAGCTGCTGAAGAGCGGGTGCGGCTCGAAGGGGCGCGACTTCAGCTCCGGGTGGAACTGCACGCCGACGAACCAGGGGTGGCCCACCACCTCCACGGTCTCGGGCAGGAGCCCGTCCGGCGAGAGGCCGGCGAAGCGCATCCCCTTGGCTTCGAGCCGCTCGCGGTAGGCCATGTTGACCTCGTAGCGGTGGCGGTGGCGCTCGGCGATCCGGGTGCCGCCGTAGATCTCGGCGATCTTCGAGCCGGGGGCGAGCGAGGCCGCGTAGGAGCCGAGCCGCATGGTGCCGCCGAGGTCGCCCTCCGCCATCCGGCGCTCGAGCTCGTTGCCCTTCATCCACTCGGTGAGGAGGCCGACCACGGGCTCGGGGGTCGGGCCGAACTCGCTCGAATTCGCCTCCGGGATGCCGGCGAGGGAGCGGGCCGCCTCCACCACCGCCATCTGCATGCCGAAGCAGATGCCGAAATACGGGATCTTGCGCTCGCGGGCGTAGCGGGCGGCGCGGATCTTCCCCTCCGCCCCGCGCTGCCCGAAGCCGCCCGGCACCAGGATGCCGTGCAGCCCCTCCAGGAAGGGCGCCGGGTCCTCGCGCTCGAACACCTCCGACTCGATCCACTCGAGGTTGACGCGGACCCGGTTGGCGATGCCGCCGTGGCTCAGGGCCTCGATCAGCGACTTGTAGGCGTCCTTCAGCCCCGTGTACTTGCCCACGATGGCGATGGCGACCTCGCCCTCCGGGTTCTTGATCCGGTGGGTGATCTGGCGCCAGCGGTCGAGCTTCGGCTCGGTGCCGCCGTCGAGGCCGAAATGGGCCAGAACCTCCCGGTCGAGGCCCTCCTCCCTGTAGGAGAGCGGCACCTCGTAGATCGTCGAGACGTCGCGGGCCTCGATCACCGCCGACTCGCGCACGTTGCAGAACTGCGCCAGCTTGCGGCGCTCCTCGCGCGGGATCGGCCGGTCGCAGCGGCAGAGCAGGATGTCGGGCTGGATGCCGATCGAGCGCAGCTCCGCCACCGAGTGCTGGGTCGGCTTGGTCTTCAGCTCGCCCGCCGACGGGATGTAGGGCAGGAGCGTCAGGTGCACGTAGGCGCAGGTGCCCCGCGGCAGCTCCTGGCCGAGCTGGCGGATCGCCTCGAAGAAGGGCAGGCCCTCGATGTCGCCCACCGTGCCGCCGATCTCGACCAGCACGAAGTCGTAGGCGTCGTTGCCGTCGAGGACGAACTCCTTGATGGCGTTCGTCACGTGCGGGATCACCTGGATGGTGGCGCCGAGGTAGTCGCCGCGCCGCTCCTTCGTGATGATGTCGAGGTAGATGCGCCCCGTCGTGATGTTGTCGGCGCGGGTCGCCGGCACGCCCGTGAAGCGCTCGTAGTGCCCGAGGTCGAGGTCGGTCTCGGCCCCGTCGTCGGTGACGAACACCTCGCCGTGCTGCGTCGGGCTCATCGTGCCCGGATCGACGTTGAGGTAGGGGTCGAGCTTGCGCAGGCGGACCTTGTAGCCGCGGGCCTGGAGCAGGGCCGCGAGGGCGGCCGAGGCCAGCCCCTTGCCGAGCGAGGAGACCACGCCGCCGGTGATGAAGACATACCGCGTCATGGGACTCGCTCCATACACAGGCGTGGCCGACTTGCCAAACGCCTCGGGCTCACACGGGGTCATGTCCGGGCGGCACGGCCGGCCGGATCCACGGGCATTCTGTCAGCCGGGCGGCGACGCGGCCCGCCGGCGCGGCGCCGGGCGGGCGCGGGGAGGCCGGTGCCTCAGCGCGACTGGGGCGCCTCGGGGGCGGCGGGGGCGGGGCTCGCCGGCGCGGCGGGGGCCGCGCCGCGGTCCTGCATCTGCTTCAGCTGGTCGAGGACGTTGCCGCCGGGGGCGGCTCCGGGCTGGCCCGCCGGGGCGCGCTGGGAGGCGCCCTCGAAGATCGAGCGGGGCCCGCCGCCGCGGTGCGACAGGATGGCGAGCACGATGCTGGTGGCGAAGAACAGGGCGGCCAGGATCGCGGTGGCCCGGGTGAGCGCGTTGGCCTGGCCGCGCCCGGTCATGAAGCCCTGGGTGCCGCCCCCGCCGCCCAGGCCGAGGCCGCCCTCGGAGCGCTGCAGCAGCACCACGCCGATGAGGGCGAGGACGATGATCAGGTGGACGACGATCAGGACGGTCTGCATCGGGCTTCCAGGCCGGCCCCCGCGGGGGCCGCCAACGTGCGAACGGCCGGCACGCGGGCGCGTCCGGACCTCGACTCCGGCGCGCTCGTACACGAGAAGCGGACGCGCGCCAACTGCGGCGTGCCCGTCCGCCCGCCAGCGGGAGGCGGGGCCGGGCCCGGCCCGCCGGGGCTCACGCCGCCGCCCCCTCCTCGAACCGGACCGCCTCGCCCCGCGACGGCTCGGCGAGCGCGCCCTCCCACATGACCGCCTGCCCGCGCACCACGGTGCCGACCGGCCAGCCGGTCACGACCCGGCCGTCGTGGGGCGTCCAGCCGCAGCGGGAGGCGATCCAGGCGTTCGTGATGGTCTCGCGCCGCTTCAGGTCGACCACCGTGACGTCGGCGTCGTAACCCACGGCGAGGCGGCCCTTGCGGGCGATCCCGAAGGCGCGCTTGGGCCCGGCGCTCGTGAGGTCGACGAGGCGCGCGAGCGAGAGGCGGCCGGCCGCGACGTGGTCGAGCATGAGCGGGACCAGCGTCTGCACCCCGGTCATGCCGGAGGGCGAATCCGGGTAGGCTTTGCGCTTCTCCGCGAGGGTGTGGGGAGCGTGGTCCGAGCCGATCACGTCGGCCACGCCCTGCGACACGCCCCACCACAGCCCGTCGCGGTGGCCCGCGTCGCGCACCGGCGGGTTCATCTGCACGAGGGTTCCGAGGCGCGCGTAGGCCTCCCCGCCGTCGAGGGTGAGGTGGTGGGGCGTCACCTCGACGGTGGCGACGTCCTTGTGGTCGGCGAGGAAGCGCATCTCCTCGGCCGTCGAGATGTGCAGGATGTGGATGCGCGCCCCCGTGGCGCGGGCGATCCGCACCAGCCGCTCGGTGGCCTTCAGCGCCACCTCGGGCGAGCGCCAGACCGGATGGGAGGACGGGTCCCCCGGCACCCGCAGGTCCCGGCGCGCCCGCAGCATCGCCTCGTCCTCGGCGTGGAAGGCGGCCCGGCGCCGCGTGCGGCTGAGGATCTCGGCGATGCCGGCGTCGTCCTCGACCAGGAGCGAGCCCGTGGACGACCCGATGAACACCTTGATGCCGGCCGCGCCCGGCAGCCGCTCGAGCGCGGCGACGTCCCGGGCGTTCTCGTGCGTGCCGCCGACCCAGAACGCGAAGTCGCAGTGCATCCGGTGGTGGGCGCGCCGCAGCTTGTCGGCGAGCGCCTCCGGCCCCGTGGTCTGGGGGTCCGTGTTCGGCATCTCGAACACCGTGGTGACACCGCCCATGACGGCGGCCCGGGACCCCGTCTCGAGGTCCTCCTTGTGGTCGAGCCCGGGCTCGCGGAAATGGACCTGGCTGTCGATCACGCCCGGCAGGAGGTGCAGGCCGCGGCAATCCTGCACGCGCCCGGAAGCGGCCCGCGACAGGTCGCCGATGGCCGCGACGCGCCCGTCCCGCACGCCGAGATCCGCCTCGCCGATCCCGTCGTGGTTGACCACGGTGCCGCCGCGCAGGACGAGATCGAAGCTCTGGCTCATCGGACGTGCTCCTTCGCCGGGGCACCGCGATTGAGGGCCGGGCGCTGGCGGCTTATGTCAGCGGTGCCCGCGGTTCAAGCAAAGGTCCCTCATGCCCCTCGCCTCCCTGCCGGAGCGCGCCGTCGTGGCGGTCACGGGCGCCGACGCCACCGGCTTCCTCCAGAACCTCGTCACCTGCAACGTCGAATCGCTGCCGGAGGACGAGGCGCGGCTCGGCGCCCTGCTCTCCCCCCAGGGCAAGATCCTGTTCGACTTCCTGGTGAGCCGCGCGCCCGGGGGGTTCTGGCTCGACACCGCCCGCGCCAGCGCGGCCGACCTCGTCAAGCGGCTGTCGCTCTACCGCCTGCGCGCCAAGGTCGCGGTGGAGCCGGCACCGGGCGCGGTCGCGGCCGCGTGGGGCGAGGCGCCGGCGGGCCCGGCGCGCCGCGACGGCCGCCTGCCCGCCCTCGGCTGGCGGCTCTACCGGGGGGACGGCGAGGGGCCGGCGCCCGACGCGGACGCGGCGGCCTACCACCGGCACCGCATCGGCCTCGGCGTACCGGAGAGCGGCGCCGACTTCACGCTCGGCGACGCGTTCCCGCACGAGGCGCTGATGGACCAGCTCGGCGGCGTCGATTTCCGCAAGGGCTGCTACGTCGGCCAGGAGGTGGTGTCGCGCATGCAGCACCGCGGCACGGCCCGGACCCGCATCGTGCCGATCGGCTACCGCGGCGGCCCGGCGGCGCCTCCCGGCCAGCCGGTCACCGCCGGGCGCCACACGCTGGGCCAGACCGGGAGCGCGGCCGGGGAGCGGGGCCTCGCCATGCTGCGCCTCGACCGGCTCGGCGACGCGCTCGCGGCCGGCGAGGCCGTGGAGGTGGCCGGCCGGCCGGTGGCCGTGGAGAAGCCCGCCTTCGCGACCTTCGGGTGGCCGGAAGCGGCGGCGTGAGGGAGGCCCCCGGGCGTCCCGCCGCCCGGGCCCGCCCGGGGGCGGTCACACCGGGCCGGGATCGCCGTCGGCCCCGCCCGGGGGCGCGCCGGGGGCGGGCCACACCGCCCCGAGCACGAACACCCGGATCGCCGAGGACAGGTTCTGCTCGCCCCGCTCCGCGTCGATGCGGCCCACCAGGGCCTGGACCGAGAGGCCGCGGGCGGCCGCGAGGGCGCGCAGGGCGTCCCAGAACGGCGTCTCCAGGGAGACGCTGGTGCGGTGACCGGCGATCATCAGGGAGCGCTTGAGGCTGCCGCCCGCGCTCATTCGGCCGGGTCGGGCCGCTCGAGCCGGTGGCCCTCGTGACGGGCGGCGTCGAGCGCCTCGCGGGTCTCGGCCCGGGTCTTGGCGGGCTTCGAGCGGCCGAAGGCCGCCCGGTTCTCCGCCGCGTCCCGGTCCCGGGCGGCCCGCTCGCGCGCCTTGCGGGCCTGACGAAGGTTGATGATCTCGGCCATGACACGGATCTCCCGCCGGGTCCCGGCGCGGGCGGGCCCGCGCCGCTCCCGTGAAACTGCGCCGGATCGCGCCGCGACGCCAGGGGCGTGAGGGCGGCGGCGCGCCGCGCCGCGCCGCTCCCGGAGCCCCGGGCGGGCCCGTGGCTACTCGGCGCCCGGCGCCAACCCGGATCTCGGGCGGGCCCGCGCCTACTCGGCGCTCGGCGCCAGCATGGTCTCGGGCCGCACCACCGCGTCGAACTGCTCGGCCGTGACGTAGCCGAGGCGCAGCGCCTCCTGCTTCAGGGTGGTGCCGTTCTTGTGCGCGGTCTTGGCGATCTCGGCCGCCTTGTCGTAGCCGATGGTCGGCGCGAGCGCGGTCACCAGCATCAGCGAGCGGCTCATCAGGTCGGCGATGCGGTCGTTGTTCGGCTTGATGCCGACGACGCAGTTGTCGGCGAAGCTCACCGCCGCGTCGGCCAGGAGCCGCACCGATTGCAGCACCGCGTTGGCGATGACCGGCTTGAACACGTTGAGCTCGAAGTGGCCCTGGCTGCCCGCCACCGAGACCGTGGTGCCGTTGCCGATCACCTGGCAGCAGGCCATGGTCATGGCCTCGGCCTGGGTCGGGTTGACCTTGCCGGGCATGATCGAGGAGCCCGGCTCGTTCTCGGGCAGCGAGATCTCGCCGAGGCCCGAGCGCGGGCCCGAGCCCATCAGCCGGATGTCGTTGGCGATCTTGAACAGGCCGCTCGCCAGCGCGGTCAGGGCGCCCTGCGCGAACACCAGGGCGTCGTGGGTGGCGAGCGCCTCGAACTTGTTGTCGGCCGAGGTGAAGGGCAGCCCGGTCAGCTCCGCCACCTTGGCGGCGAACGTGTCGGCGAAGTCCGGATGGGCGTTGAGCCCGGTGCCGACCGCGGTGCCGCCCTGCGCGAGCGCCAGCACGCCCGGGAGCGTGGCGCCGACCCGGGCGCCCCCGAGGGCCACCTGCGCGGCGTAGCCCGAGAATTCCTGGCCGAGCGTGACCGGGGTGGCGTCCTGGAGGTGCGTGCGGCCGATCTTGACGATCCCGTCGAATTCCCGGGCCTTGCCGTCGAGGGCGGCGTGCAGGTGCTGGAGCGCCGGCATCAGCCGGTCGCTGATCTCGCGGGCGACCGCGATGTGCATCGCGGTCGGGAAGGTGTCGTTCGAGGACTGGCCCCGGTTGACGTGGTCGTTGGGGTGGACCGGGGACTTGCCGCCGCGCTGGCCGCCGAGGCGCTCGTTCGCGAGGCTGCCGATGACCTCGTTGGCGTTCATGTTCGACTGGGTGCCCGAGCCGGTCTGCCACACGACGAGGGGGAACTCGCCGTCGTGCCGGCCCTCGACGACCTCGGCGGCGGCGGCCGCGATCGCGTCGGCGACGCGGGGCTCGAGCTGCTTGAGGTCGCGGTTCACCAGGGCGGCCGCCTGCTTGACGAGGCCGAGGGCGTGGACGAGGGGCGCCGGCATCCGCTCGGTGCCGATGCGGAAGTTCTGGATCGAGCGCTGGGTCTGCGCGCCCCAGTAGCGGTCGGCCGGGACTTCGATCGGCCCGAACGTATCGGATTCCGTGCGGGTGGCTTTCGCGGTCGGCGACATCATGGCCTCTTTGGCGGGTCTGGACGGCGCCTACTTAAGCCAAGAGCGGACAATGCGCGATGCCCCGCATCGCCCGCCGCCGAGCTTGAGGAGACCGGATGCCGTCGCCCGCCCCCGTCGCCGCCGCGCCCGCCGGACGCACCCCGTTCCGGCCCCGGGTGCCGCGCCCGCGCACGGAGCCGATGGGGCTCATCGCCTTCCTGCGCGCCGCGCGGGAGAACCCGCTGACGACGTGGTTCGCGGAGCATTTCGAGCAGCCGATCGTCGCCGGAGACGGCGCCCTCGGCCGCGTCACCGTGGTGAGCGAGCCCGCCGCGATCCGGCACGTGCTCCTCGACAACGCCGCCAACTACCGCAAGGACGACCTCCAGCGCCGGGTCCTCGCCCCGGGCCTCGGCAACGGCCTGCTCACCGCCGAGGGCGACGAGTGGCGCCTCCAGCGCCGGACCCTGGCGCCGATCTTCTCGCCGCGCCACGTCGCCGGCTTCCAGGCCCCGATGACCGAGGCCGCCGCGCGCCTCGCCCGCCGGCTCGCGCGCCGCGACGGGCAGAGCGTCGACGTGGCGCTCGAGATGACCCGCGTGACCCTGGACGTGCTGGAGCGCACGATCTTCACCCACGGGCTGCCGCGGGAGCCCGACGCCCTCGGCCGGGCGATCACCCGGTACTTCGAGGCGCTCGGGCCGATCGACCCCCTCGACGTGTTCGGGGTGCCCGACTGGGTGCCGCGCCTCGGCCGCATCCGGGCCCGGCCGGCCCTGCGCTTCTTCGCCGAGGTGGTGGACGAGCTCATCGAGCGCCGCCGGGCGCTCGCCACGGCGGCCGAGGCCCCCCACGACCTCCTCACCCTCCTGCTCCGGGCCCAGGATCCGGAGACGGGGCGCGGCCTCTCGGACCTCGAGGTCCGGGCCAACATCGTCACGTTCATCGGCGCCGGTCACGAGACCACCGCGAACGCGCTGACCTGGACGCTCTACTGCCTGTCGCAGGACGAGGCCGCCCGCGCGGCCGTCGAGGCCGAGGTCGACGCGGCCTTCGCGGGCACCGCCGCCCCGGCGGCCGAGCACCTGCCCTGGACCCGGGCGGCCATCGAGGAGGCGATGCGGCTGTTTCCGCCGGTGCCCTTCATGAGCCGGCAGGCCGTGGCCGACGACCGGATCGGGCGGATCAAGATCCCCCGCGGCTCCCTGGTGACGGTGGCGCCCTACGTGCTGCACCGCCACCGCCTGCTCTGGGAGGACCCCGACGCCTACGTGCCGGAGCGCTTCCTGCCGGAGAACCGGGCCCGCATCGACCGCTACGCCTACCTGCCCTTCGGGGCCGGCCCGCGGGTCTGCATCGGCGCCAGCTTCTCGCTCACGGAGGCGACCCTGGTGCTCGCCCACCTCGTGCGGGCAATCCGCCTCGACCGCGCCCCGGAGGCCGGACCGGTCGTGCCCCTGCACCGGGTCACGCTGCGCCCGCAGGACGGCCTGCGCATGCGGGTGACGGCGCGGGGTGGCGCGCCCGCGGCGGGCCCGGTGCCGAGTGCCGGGGGCGCCAGGAGAGGCGCGCGGGCGACAGGCGCGGCGACGTCGGCCCGCAGCGCTGCCGGCTGAGCCCGGCCGCCCGCGGCGGTGGGATCGACGCCCGGTCGGGGGATGTGGCGGCGCCGGGCCCGGGGGGCGGTGGCGCCCCCGCGGCGGGCCTCAGCTCTTCTTGCGGAACGCGTCCAGGCTGACCACCGAGGCGCCCTCGGGGGGCTCGGTCTCCGGGTCGGGCTTGTCCCCGTCGCCCTCGGCCTTCGCGCCCTCGGCGCCGGCGTCCCGGGCGGGCGCCGGCACCTTGGCGGCCTTGTCGGCGGCCGCGGCGACGAGCTTCGGGACGCCCGCGCCGATCGCCGGGACCTTCGCGGACGAGGGGATCTTGGACGAAGCGATCTTGGGCGAGGCCTCGCTCGGCTCGGAGCCGGCGCCGCGGATCGCCCGGAGCGGGGTTCCAGCCGGGGCCGCGCCCTCCTCGCTCGGCGCCCCGTCGTTGAGCTCGAACTTGAGGCCGAACTGCACCGAGGGGTCGAAGAAGCCGGTCACGGCCTCGAACGGCACCAGCAGGCGCTCGGGCACCCCTGAGAACGACAGCCCGACCTCGACGGTGTGCTCCGTGACGCCGAGGTCCCAGAACTGGTGCTGGAGCACGATCGTCATGTCCTGGGGGTACTTCTCCCGCAGCCGCTGCGAGATCCGCACGCCCGGGTAGTCCGTCCGGAACGAGACGTAGAAGTGGTGATCGCCCGCGAGCCCGTCGCGGGCCGCATCGCCCAGCACCTTGCGCACGACGTTGCGCAGGGCGTCCTGCACCAGGAGATCGTAGCGAATCAGATCGTCTGCCATCAACCGTCGCTTGCCTGGTGCCGCATCGTTCGGGCGGAAGGAAAGAAGTGGAGGCTTCTGTTGCCAGGTGCCTCCGAACCCCGCCTATGCAGTGCTACCCGCTAGGACTTCGTTTGGTATTGGGGACCGCTTACGCGGCCACCGCCACCGGAGCAAAGTTGTCGTTGGCAACTATTGCAATGGCCCGATAACGGCGGAACCATGCCGAGCGAAAGTCCAACCTTTACGCCCTCGTCGATCCTATTTCGCCCCCGCCGAAGCCCAGGCCGCGCGGCCGCCGCTCTGGGCTTGGGTGGAGGCGCCGGGTACCGCCCCCGGGTCCGATAGGTTTATTCCGAAGAACGTTTATCGCCATAGCCGGCCTCGCGACCGGCGAATGGGAATATAGAGACTCCCGTGCCGCTTTTGAAGCCCGCCGAACCGCATTCTGCGTCCGCGTCGCCGCCAGCGGCCTCCGGCGCGGGGACGGCCGCGGCCGGGGCACCGCGGGAGGCCGCCCGCCCGGGGCGACAGGGCCCCGCGTTCTGGCCGCGGACCCTGCGCGTCGCGGGCCTCGCCGCGCGGGCAGCGCTCCTCCAGGTCGCCGCCTTCGCGCTCGCGTTCGGGCTCGTCGCCGCGGCGCGCTGGCTCCTCGCCCGGTCGGGCCTGCCCGTCGCGCGGCTCCCGTTCGGGCGCCTCGGGCCGGAGGACGCCGCCGCGATGGCGCTGACGCTCGCGCCGCCCCCGGTGCTGGCGCTCCTCGTCCTGTGGCGGGCCCGGGCGCGGGAGGGGCGCGGCTGGGCGGGGTCCCTGGCGCTCCGCCGGCCGGTCCTTCGCCGGCGCGCCCTGTCGCTGCTCGTCGCCTGGCCCTTCCTCCAGGTCGCCTGGACGGCGGGCCTCCTGGTGCTGCTCGGCCAGTCGCCGGCCCGGGCCTGGCGCCTGTCGCCGGCCATCGCCGGCGAGGTGCTCTGGGCCTGGGCGCTCTGGCTCGTGGTGCTGGCGCCGCTCGCCGAGGAGCTGCTGTTCCGGGGCGACCTCTTCGGCCGCCTGCGCGGGCTCCTGCCGCCGGCCGCGACCGTGCTGGCGAGCGCCGGGGTGTTCGCCCTCTGCCACGCCGAGCGCGGCCTGACGCAGCCCCTCTCGGTGCTGCCGCTCGGCCTCGCCCTCGGGCTGATGCGGCTGTGGACCGGCAGCCTCTGGCCCTGCATCGTCCTGCACGCCGTGAGCAACGGGGCCGTGGTCCTGGCGATGCTGTGGGCCTCGCGGGCCTGAGCGCCCGCGGGCCCGGACCCCACGTGGAAACTCCACGTGGATTCGCGCAACCGGCCCTCACCGGCGCGGCGCGGATGCGCTATCGTCCGCGCCTCGCGAAGGCTCGTCCGCGGAGGAAGACGTCATGCGCCCCTATCACGACCTCCTGCAGCGCATCCTCGACGACGGCGTGGAGAAGCACGACCGGACCGGCACCGGCACGGTCTCGGTGTTCGGACATCAGATGCGCTTCGACCTCGCGGAGGGGTTTCCCCTCGTGACGACGAAGCGCCTGCACCTCAAATCCATCATCCACGAGCTGCTCTGGTTCCTGGCCGGGGACACGAACGTCGCCTACCTGCAGTCGAACGGCGTCACGATCTGGGACGAGTGGGCGGACGAGCGCGGCGACCTCGGCCCGGTCTACGGCAAGCAGTGGCGCTCCTGGGCCAAGCCCGACGGCGGCAGCGTCGACCAGATCGCCTGGGTCCTCGACGAGATCCGCCGCAACCCCGATTCGCGCCGCCTCGTCGTCTCGGCCTGGAACCCCGCCGACCTCGACCGGATGGCGCTCGCGCCCTGCCACTGCCTGTTCCAGTTCTACGTCGCGGACGGGCGGCTCTCCTGCCAGCTCTACCAGCGCTCGGCGGACGCGTTCCTCGGCGTCCCGTTCAACATCGCGTCCTACGCGCTCCTGACCGAGATGATGGCGCAGGTGGTCGGCCTGCGGCCCGGCGACTTCGTCCACACGCTGGGCGACGCGCACCTCTACTCCAACCACCTCAACCAGGCCCGCCAGCAGCTCGCCCGCGCGCCCCGCACCCTGCCGACGCTGCGGCTGAACCCGGAGGTGCGCTCGCTGTTCGACTTCCGGCACGACGACATCGCCATCATGGGCTACGAGCCGCACCCGGCGATCCGCGCGCCCGTGGCGGTGTGAGGCGCGGCCGGCGCGCCGCGATGCCGCTCCCGCCGCAAGCCGGCGCCCCGCCGCCCGGGGCGTCGGCCCGGCCGACCCGCCGAAGGCCCATGCCAGACCCCACCGTCACCCTGATCGCCGCCGTGGCGGAGAACCGCGTCATCGGGCGCGACAACGGCCTCGCCTGGCGCCTGCGCAGCGACCTGCGGCGCTTCCGCGCCCTGACCATGGGCAAGCCCGTGATCATGGGGCGCAGGACCTGGGACTCGATCGGCCGGCCGCTGCCGGGACGCCGGGTGATCGTGCTCACCCGCGATCCCGCCTGGACGGCGCCCGAGGTCGCGACCGCCGGCGGCTGGGCGCAGGCCCTCGAGCGGGCCGGGCCGGCGGACGAGGTGATGGTGGCCGGCGGGGCCCAGATCTACGCCCTCGCCCTGCCGTTCGCCCGGCGCCTCGCCCTCACCCGGGTCGCGGCCTCGCCCGCCGGCGACGCCCTCTTCCCGGAGATCCCGGCCGATTTCCGGGAGGTCGCGAGCGAGGCGCACCCGGCCGGGCCGGACGACGAGCACGCGTTCCGATTCGTCACGCTGGAGCGGCACGTCTGAGCCGGCGCGTCCATCTCAGAATCGCGGGTGCGGCGATGCAACTCCCTCGGCCCGGCCGAAACCTTGAGGGTTCGGGCGGCGCCGGAGGTTGCTTTCGCGCAAGGGTCAGCCGATATCGCACCGGGAGCGATCGAGAGACCAGTTCGGGTGCCGTGCGGGACGCGAGAGCGCGGGGCGTGCCGGCCAGGAAAGGACATGGGCGAGCATGCCTTGGAGCAATCAGAGCGGCGGCGGCGGCAGTGGCGGCAGCGGCGGCGGCGGGAGCGGTGGCAACGGAGGTGGCGGGCCCTGGGGGCGCGGCGGCGGCAATAGCGGCGGGCCCTGGGGCGGCGGCGGCTCGGGCGGCGGCAACCAGCCGCCGGACCTCGAGGACCTGCTGCGCCGCAGCCAGGACCGCCTGCGCAACCTGATGCCGGGCGGCTCCGTCGGGGCCAAGGGCGCCGGGCTCGTCGCCCTCGCGGTCCTGGCGCTCTGGCTCGCCACCGGCTTCTACACCGTCCTACCGAACCAGGTCGGCATCAACACCGTGTTCGGGCGCTACACCGGCCAGGCCGGCGAGGGCCTGCGCTACAACTTCCCCTACCCTGTCGGGTCCGTGGTGAAGCCGAACGTCGGCGAGTCCCGCAGCATCCAGATCGGCTACCGCTCCGGCGCCGGGGCGCAGCGCGCCCGCGACGTGCCGGAGGAGAGCCTGATGCTCACCGGCGACGACAACATCGTGGACATCGACTTCGACGTGCAGTGGCGCGTGAACCCGGCCAAGGCCGAGGAGTTCGTGTTCAACCTCCAGAACCCCGAGGGCACCATCAAGTCGGTGGCCGAGAGCGCCATGCGCGAGGTGGTCGGGCGCCGCCAGATCCAGGCGATCCTGACGACCGAGCAGTCGAGCGTGGCCCAGGAGGTCCAGGAGATCATCCAGAAGGGGCTCGATTCGTACGGCGCCGGCGTCCTCATCAACGTGGTGCAGCTCCAGGGCGTGAGCCCGCCGGCCGAGGTGCGCCAGGCCTTCGTCGACGTGAACGCGGCCCAGCAGGACGCGGCCCGCGCCCGCAACGAGGCCGAGACCTACGCCAGCCGCGTGGTGCCGGAGGCCCGCGGACGGGCCTCGCAGATCTCGCAGCAGGCCGAGGCCTACAAGTCGCAGGCCACCGCCGAGGCCACCGGCCAGGCGGGCCGTTTCCGCGAGGTCTACGATTCCTACAAGCTCTCGCCCGCGATCTCGCGCGAGCGCATGTTCCTCGACACGATGGAGAAGGTCCTGGGCGGCGTGAACAAGGTGATCATCGACCAGAACGGCGCGTCCGGTGCCGGCGCGGCGGCGGTGCTGCCCGTGCTGCCGCTGCAGGACTTCGCCACGACGGCGCGCCCGCCCGCCCAGATCCAGGGGTCCCCGCGATGAACACCCAGACCATCCGCACCGGCCTGGTGGTGCTCGCCGCCCTCCTGCTGGTGCTCGCCTACGCCTCGGCCTTCACGGTGACCCAGACCCAGCAGGCGCTGGTGCTCCAGTTCGGGCGCGTGCGCACCGTCCTCAACCAATCCGGGACCGATCGGCCCGGGCTCTACTTCAAGCTGCCGTTCTTCGAGAGCGTGGTGCTGTTCGAGAAGCGGCTGCTCGACCTCGACCTGCCGGTGCAGACCGTACTCTCGGCCGACCGCCAGAACCTCGAGGTGGACGCCTTCGCGCGCTACAAGATCAGCGACCCGCTGCGGTTCTACCAGTCGGTGAACAACATCCAGGTCGCCAACCAGCGCCTGTCGAGCTTCACCAACGCGGCCATGCGCAACGTGCTGGCGAGCGCCTCGCGCGACGCCATCGTGCGCACGCAGCGCGAGGGGCTGATGAACCGCATCCAGGAGGACGTGAACCGGCAGGCCAAGAACCTCGGCATCGAGATCATCGACCTGCGCCTGACCCGGGTCGACCTGCCGGCGGCGAACTCGCAGGCGGTCTACCAGCGCATGCAGACCGAGCGCCAGCGCGAGGCCGCCGACCTGCGCGCCAACGGCCAGCAGATCTCCGCCACCATCAAGGCCCGGGCCGACCGCGACGTCACCGTGCTCCTCGCCGAGGCGAGCCAGAAGGCCGACCAGCTCCGCGGCCAGGGCGACGCCGACCGCAACCGGATCCTCGCCGACGCCTTCGGGCAGGACCCCGACTTCTTCGCCTTCTACCGCTCGATGCAGGCCTACGAGAAGGGCCTGTCGGGCAGCGAGACCCGGCTGGTGATCAGCCCGAACTCGGACTTCTTCCGCTACTTCAACGACCCGCAGGGCCGCCAGCGGCTCGGCGGCGCCGCCGCGCCGGCCCGGGCGCCCGCCCAGTAGAGACTGCCCCCGAGCCCCTGGGAGGCGTCTCCCAGTCCCTCGCTTGCGAGACGATCAGACGGCATGACGACGCAGCGACTTCCCGGACGCCCGGCGCCGTGCCGGCGGGACAGGCCCTGAGGGCCGTGAAGGATCTCGCCGCCGCCCTCGGCCTCGCCCTGGCGATCGAGGGCCTCCTGTGCGCCGCTTTCCCGCAGGCGATGCGGCGGGCGATGCTGGAGGCCGCCCAGACGCCGATGGAGCGCATGCGCCTCGTCGGCATCGCCTCCGCGGTGGCGGGCGTCGTGGTGGTGGGAGCGGTGCGCCTGCTCCTCGGCTGAAATGCCGCCGGCGGGGCAAGCCTTGAACCCTGCCGGCCCGGAGCCGATCTAAGGACCGGCGTCGGCGCGGTCGCCCCGGCGGCTTTGCGCAGGCCGGCCGATCTGTCAGCATCGCGTCATGACGTTCACATCGCTCTTCCCGCCCAGCTCCTCCCATCCATGAGGTTTCCGATGGCCGCAGCCACGCGCGCACCCGTGCGCCGTTCCCCCGCATCCGTGAGACGGCGGCTGCCGGCCCTCGCGGGCGCGCTCCTCGCGCTCTCCGTCGGGACCGCGGCGCTGCCCACGGCCGCCCTCGCCAAGGGACCGGATTCGCTCGCCGACCTCGCCGATCAGGTGACCGACGCGGTCGTGAACATCTCGGCCTCCACCACGGTCGAGGCCCGCAGCCGCACGATGCCGCAGCTTCCCCCGGGCACGCCGTTCGAGGACCTGTTCGAGGAGTTCTTCAACCGGCGCGGCGGCCAGGGCGGCGAGAGCCAGCCCCGCGCTCCCCGGCGCTCGAACTCCCTCGGCTCGGGCTTCATCATCGACTCGGCTGGCATCGTGGTGACGAACAACCACGTCATCGGCGACGCCAACGACATCCAGGTGATCCTGCACGACGGCCGCAAGCTGAAGGCCGAGATCATCGGCAAGGACTCGAAGATCGATCTCGCGGTGCTGCGGGTGAAGCCCGATCCCGACAAGCCCCTGAGAGCGGTGCCCCTCGGCGATTCCGAGAGGATGCGGCCGGGCGACTGGGTGATCGCGATCGGCAACCCGTTCGGCCTCGGCGGCTCGGTCTCGGCCGGCATCGTCTCGGCCCGGGGCCGCAACATCGAGTCAGGCCCCTACGACAACTACATCCAGACCGACGCGGCCATCAACAAGGGCAACTCGGGCGGGCCGCTGTTCAACATGAGCGGCGAGGTGATCGGCATCAACACCGCGATCCTGTCGCCCACCGGCGGCTCGGTCGGCATCGGCTTCGCGGTCCCGACCGCGACCGCCGGCCCGGTGATCGAGCAGCTGCGCCAGTACGGCGAGGTCCGCCGCGGCTGGCTCGGCGTGCGGATCCAGAACATCGACGACACCGCCGCCGAGGCCCTCGGCCTCAAGGGCGGCGCCCGGGGCGCGCTGATCGCCGGCGTCGACGACAAGGGCCCGGCGAAGTCCGCGGGCCTCGAGGTCGGCGACGTGATCGCGAAGTTCAACGGCGTCGACGTCAAGAGCTCGAGCGACCTGCCCCGCATCGTGGCGGCGACGCCGGTGGGCAGGACCGTCGACGTGGTGACGATCCGCAAGGGCCAGGAGCAGACGAAGCAGGTCACGCTCGGGCGCCTCGAGGACACCGACAAGCCCCAGCAGGCCAACCTCAGCCGGCCCGCGCCGGAGGCGGACGTGACCCGCCAGGCCCTCGGCCTCAACCTCTCGGGGCTCAGCGACGAGGCGCGCCGCCGCTTCGGCGTCAAGGACAGCGTCAAGGGGGTGGTCGTCACCCGGGTCGACCCCAACTCGAACGCCGCCGACAAGCGCATCCAGGCCGGCGACGTGATCGTGGAGGTGGGCCAGGAGCCGGTGAACTCGCCGGCCGACGTCACCCGCCGCATCGACCAGATCAAGAAGGACGGCCGCAAGTCCGCCCTGCTGCTCGTCTCCAACAAGGAGGGCGAGGTCCGCTTCGTCGCCCTCAGCCTGGAGTAGCCGGGCGCCGGGCGCGCGCTGCCGGCCGGGCGGGCCGGGCGCGTCCGGGGACCCCGGTCAGGCGCCCTCGCCGAGGCGGTGGCGCGCCGGCTGGGTGCCGTCCTCGTCGGTGACGCCGTAGGTGCGGGCGAGGTCGGCGACGCGCAGCGTCTGGCCGGCCCTCGTCCAGGCCGCCGGATCCCCGGCGAGCGCCGCCAGCGCCCGGCCGGCGTAGAGCGGGCTCTCGCCCGCGTCGCCGGCCATGCCGGCCTCCACCACCCGCTCGGTGCGCACCAGCCCGGGCGAGAGCGCGAGCGCGGTGACGCCGTAGGGCTCGAGCTCCGCCGCGGTGGCGACCGCGAGGCGGTTGGTGGCGGCCTTGGCGAGGTCGTAGAACAGGTCCCCGAGGTAGCCCTCCTGGGTGTCGAACGAGACCAGGGCCAGGAGGCCGCGGCGCGCCGAGACCATCGCGGGCGCGACCGCCCGGGCGAGCATCAGGGCCGCGAGGGGCCCGGTCTCCAGGGCGTGGCGCAGGGGGGCGAGGCCGCGGCGCCAGAACGCGGTGCCCCAGGCCGCGCCGTCCGGGTAGCGCTCGCCGTCGTAGCCCTCGTTGCCGCCCCACACGCTCGACACCGCGACGTCGATGCGGCCGAACCGCCGCAGGGTCCAGTGGACGAGGGCGTCGACCTCCTGCTCCCGGGTGTGGTCGCAGAGGTAGTGGTGCCCGCGGCCCCCGGCGAGGTCGACCTCCCGGGCGGCGTCCTCCAGGGCCTCGCGGCGCTGGTCGGTGCGCGGGCCGGCCTCGCTCGAGCGCGCCGTCACCACCACGGTGGCGCCGGCCTCCCCGAGGGCCCGGGCGATGCCCCGCCCGACCCCGCGCGAGGCGCCCGCGACGAGGCAGATCCGGTCCGACAGGTCGGGGACGCCGGCCGGCCTCACGAGGCGGCCCGGGCCGGCGCGCCCCCGCGGGCGAGGAAGCGCCGGAAGGCCTCCTGCGCCTCGGGCGAGCGCAGGGCCGCGTCGAAGGCCTTCGCCTCCGCGTCCATGGCGGCCGCCACGGCGTCGCGGTCGCCGCGGATCAGCGCGCGGGCCGCGGCCAGGGCCTGACGGGGCTTGGCCGCGAGCTTGGCGCCCTGGGCGAGTGCGTGCTCGAGCAGCGCGTCGGCCGGCACGACGGCGTTGGCGAGGCCGAGCCGCACCGCCTCGTCGGCCCCGAAGGCCTCGCCGAGCAGCAGGAGCTCGGTCGCCTTCGTCAGGCCGACCCGGCGCGGCAGCAGGTAGCTCGACCCGGCCTCCGGCACGAGACCGAGGTCCACGAACGGCATCCGGAAGGTCGCGGCCGGCGCCACGTAGACGAGGTCGCAGTGCAGGGTGAGCGTCGTGCCGATGCCGACCGCGATCCCGTCCACCGCCGCCACCATGGGCGTGCGGGTGACGGCGAGCTGGCGGATGAAGCGCAGCGACGGGGCGTCCCCGAAGGCCCGCTCGGCCCGGGCGACGAAGTCCGCGATGTCGTTGCCGGCCGTGAACGCGCCCTCGGCCCCGGCGAACACCACGGCGCCGATGCCCGAGCCGTCCCGGTCCGCCGCGACCAGGGCCTCCCGCATCGCGTCGTACATCACGCCCGTCAGGGCGTTCTTCTTCTCGGGCCGCGCGAGCTGGACGAGGCAGACCCCGCCCGGCTCGTGGGTGATCCTGACATGCTCGGTCATGGCCTCTCCTCGCCGCCGCCGCGGCCCGGCGCCGCCCAGGGTCGGGGGCGGCGCCGCGATTCGCGGCGGATCATCCCCGTTTCGCGCCCCGAGCGCGAGCGCGGAAATCCCGGCCGCCGGCGCCGCCGGGCCGCGCGGGCGGGCGCCCTCACAGCCCGGCCGCGCCCCCGTCCGAGCGCGGGTCGTGCGTCGCCTCCACGCGGCCGTTGCCGGGGTGGCGCACGAGCAGGCCGGCATGCCCGAGGGAATCGACGTAGGGACCGCCGAGCTCCTCGACCTCGTGGCCCATGCGCCGCAGCGCCGCGACGCTGCCCGGATCGAAGCGGTCCTCCACCTTCACGGTCATCGACTCGGCGCCCCAGGTGCGCCCGAACAGGAAGCGCGGGGCGTCGACGGCGTCGGCGACGCCCATGCGGTGGTGCGCGTAGCGGGTGAAGACCTGCGCCTGGAACTGCGGCTGCCCGTCGCCGCCCATGCTGCCGTAGGACAGGACCCGGCCATCGGCCATGACCGCGAGGGCGGGGTTGAGGGTGTGGAACGGCCGCCGGCCCGGCTCCAGGGGGTTCACGGCGCCCGGGTCGAGGGAGAAGGAGGTGCCGCGGTTCTGCCAGGCGATCCCGGTCCCCGGCAGCACCACGCCCGACCCGAACTCCCAGTAGACGGACTGGATGTAGGAGACCGCGAGGCCGTCGCCGTCGATGGCCCCCATCCAGACCGTGTCGCCGTCGCCGACCGGCCGGACCGGGTACGGCGAGGCCCGGTCCATGCGGATCGCCGCCGCCTCGGCGGCCAGCCGCCCGGGCGCCAGGAAGGCGGCGGGGTCGTGCCGCAGGCGGTCGAAATCCGTCACCACCGCGTCGCGCACCCGGAAGGCCCGCTTCGTCGCCTCGATCAGGCCGTGGGTGTGGGCCGTCGTCCCGGGCGCGAGCGTGCCCAGGCGCTCGTAGAGGCCGAGGATCATCAGGGACGCCAGGCCCTGCGTCGGCGGCGGGCAGTTGTAGAGCGTGGCGCCCGCGAGCCCGAGCGAGAGGGGCGCCCGCGGCACGGCCCGGAAGGCCTCCATGTCGGCACGGGTCACCGGGCTGCCGACGCGGGCGAGGTCGGCGGCGATCTCGCGCCCGACGTCGCCGCGGTAGAAGTCGTCGAGGCCGGCCTGCGCGAGCTGCTCCAGCGTGGCGGCGAGGGCCGGCAGGGCCCGCACCTCCCCGGCCTTCGGCGCCCGGCCGTCGATCAGGAAGGTCGGGGCGAAGCCGGGCTGGTCGTGGAGCGTGTCCAGTTCCTTGGGCACGTAGCGGCCCTCCGAGGGGGAGACCGCGACGCCCGCCCGGGCGTGCCGGATCGCGTCGCCGAGGAGCAGGTCGAGGGGCAGGCGCCCGCCGAGCTCGGCCGCGTAGGTGCGGGCGAGGGCCCAGCCCCCGACCGCGCCCGCCACCGTGAGGGCGGCGTCCGGGCCGCGCTCGGGAATGGCGTCGTAGCCCTTCTCGCGGTAGCGCGACGCCGTCGCGAGGCGCCCGGCGGGGCCGCAGGCCTCGATCGCCCGCACGCGTCCGCCCGGCTCGCGCACCAGCCAGAAGCCGTCGCCGCCGATCCCGTTCATGTGGGGATAGGCCACCGCGATGGTGGCCGCCATGGCGAGCATCGCCTCGACGGCGTTGCCGCCCTCCGCCAGGACGGCGCGGCCGCTCTCGGCCGCGAGGTGGTGGGGCGCCGCGCAGGCGGCGCGGGCGAAGACGGGTGTCTCGGGCATCGGCTCTCGTTCGCGTCAGGGCGGCCGGAAGGTTGCCCCTCGGGCCGCTTCAGGCTAGTCCGCGGGCGGGCGGAGCGATAGACGCGCACCCTCGCCCGGCAGCAGGAAGGTACGGGTCCCGTGGCCGCTTCAGGTTCCCTCAACAGCCGCAACCTCGTGACGCTCGTCAGCATCATGGTGCTGGTCGGCACCGAGGTGTTCGCGGTGGCGATCGCGGCGGGCTGGGCGCTGGCCGGCATCTTCGAGCTCGGCGACCTCGTCGGCCACGTCCTGATGGGTCTGTTCAGCCTGCTCGCGCTCTACATCATGGTCCAGCTCTGGCAGCGCGCCAACAGCATCGAGCCGATCCGCGGCCGGCGCTGAGGCGGGCCGACGGACACGCTCGCGGATCGGGGCCCCGCATGATCGACCGCCGCACGCTGCTCTCCGGCGCCGCCCTGCTCCTCGGCTCCGGCGCCCGGGCCGGCGCCGCTCCCCTCTCCCTCGGCCCGCCCGAGGCGTTCGGCTTCGAGGGCCTGAAGGCGCGCGCCCTGGCGCTGAGCCGCCAGCCCTACGCGGCGCCCGCGATCCCGGCCCGGGACGTGCTCCAGGCCATCGACTACGACGCCCACGGCAAGCTGCGCTACAAGCCCGACCACGCCCTGTTCGCCGACGGCCCGGGGGCGTTCCCGGTGACGTTCTTCCACCTCGGGCGCTACTTCCAGAAGCCCGTGCGGATGCACGTCGTCGAGGGCGGGCAGGCCCGGGAGATCGTCTACGACCCCGACGCCTTCGAGATGCCGGCCGATTCGCCGGCCCGGCGCCTGCCGCCCAACCCCGGCTTCGCGGGCTTCCGCTTCCAGGAGCCCCGCGGCGGCTCCCTCGACTGGCGCCGCAACGACTGGGTGGCGTTCCTGGGCGCCTCCTACTTCCGGGCGATCGGCGAGCTCTACCAGTACGGCCTCTCGGCCCGGGGCCTCGCCCTCGACACGGTGATGCCGGACCGCCCGGAGGAGTTCCCGGACTTCACCCACGTCTGGTTCGAGGCGCCCGCGCCCGATGCCGACACCGTGACGGTGATGGCGCTCCTCGACGGCCCGTCCGCGGCCGGCGCCTACCGGTTCCGGATGCGGCGCACCCGGGCCGTGGTGATGGAGATCGAGGCGGACCTCCACCTGCGCCGCGACGTCGGGCGCTTCGGCCTCGCGCCCCTGACCTCGATGTACTGGTTCTCCGAGACCGCCAAGCCGACCGCCGTGGACTGGCGGCCGGAGGTGCACGATTCCGACGGCCTCGCCCTCTGGACCGGCACCGGGGAGCGGCTCTGGCGCCCGCTGCGCAACCCGCCCCGCACCATGGTGTCGGCGTTCTCCGACGCGCGGCCCCGCGGCTTCGGGCTGATGCAGCGGGACCGGCTGTTCGACCACTACCAGGACGGCGTCTACTACGACCGCAGGCCCTCCCTGTGGGTCGAGCCCCTGGGCGACTGGGGCCGCGGCAGCGTGCAGCTCGTCGAGAACGCCACCGACGACGAGATCCACGACAACGTCGTGGCCATGTGGGTGCCGGCCGAGCCGGCCCGGGCCGGCACCTCGCACGCGCTCGCCTACCGGCTGCACTGGGTCGCGGACGAGCCCTACCCGTCCGCCTTCGCGCGCTGCGTGGCGACCCGCGAGGGCAACGGCGGCCAGGCCGGCACCGACCGGCCGCGGGGCGTGCGCAAGTTCGTGGTCGAGTTCCTGGGCGAGCCCCTCGCCCGCCTGCCCTCGGGCGTGAAGCCCGAGCCGGTGCTCACGGCCTCCCGCGGCACCTTCCCGCTCGCCCGGGCCGAGCCGGTGCCGGACGACGTGCCGGGCCACTGGCGGGCCGAGTTCGACCTCGCGGTCAGCGGCCCCGAGCCCGTGGAGCTGCGCCTGTTCCTGCGCCGGGGCGACGAGGTCCTGAGCGAGACCTGGACCTACCAGTACATCCCGCCGGCCTGAGGCCGGATCGCGGCCGCCGGCACCGGCGGCCCCGCGGCTGCGCCGCTCAGGCGGCGCCGAGCTCGCCCAGCGCCACCGGAGCGGCGTGCGGCCGGGTCGCCAGCATGGCGTCGATGAGCGCCAGCACCTCCCGGCGCCCGACATTCGCCGCCTGCTCGAACGGCGTCCAGGTCTGCCGGAAGTCCAGGGCGGCGAACACCGCGCGGTAGCGGGCGAGCTCGGCGGGCGTCAGCGGCACGCCGCGCACGAAGGCCTTGTGGGCCGAGATGGTCCGGGCGCGGCGCGGGTCGGCCGGATCAAGCTCGAACTTGAGGGCGTCGCCGCAGAACAGGATCCGCTTCTCGCGGTGGTGCAGCACCGCGTGGCCGTCGAAATGGCCGGCGGTGCGGTGCAGCGCGAGGCCCGGGAGCGGCTCGAGGTGGTCGTCGTAGGGCCACGAGACCTGGAGCGCCGGGCTCCAGGCGAAGTCCGCCGCGGGCAGGCACAGTTCGGGGTCGAAACGGTCCTGGAGCTGCGCCAGGGCGCCGTAGCTGTGGGGGTGGGAGGCCGACAGCACCGCCATGCCGCCGAGCGCCGCGATGTGGTCGAGGGCGGCCTCGCTGAAGACCGGGCAGCCCTCGAACCCCATGTTGCCGGCCGGCGTGACGATCAGGTAGGCGCTCGGGCCGATGCCCGAGACGGGCTCGTTCCAGAACTTCCACACGCCCGGCTCGACCTCGGCCCAGTGGCACGGGAAGGCGGCCTGCGCCTCCCCGACGCCGCGGAAGCGCCAGCCGTCCTGGGGCACGACGTGGCGCGCGTCGAGGCACATCGGGCAGCTCGGCGGGGCCGCGAAGTGGCGCTGCCAGAACCCGCAATTGTCGCACACGAAGGCCGGCAGAGCGAGGGCGCCCGCGAAGGGCAGGTAACCGGGCACGGGGGACCTCTCGAGGCAGGGGCGCGGCGGGCGCCGGCCCGCCATGTAGGGCGGGGCGCGAGGACCGCCCAACCCCGCAACCGTCCGCCGTCGGGAAGGCCGCCCTCCTTTACTGTGCCGCCTCGGGCCTCCCGTGGTGGTCGTCGACGCCGCGCCAGCGGTTGAGGCGGATGAGCATGCTGCGGATCACCACGTAGAAGACCGGGGTCAGGAAGAGGCCGAACACCGTGGCGCCGAGCATGCCGAAGAGCACCGCCGTGCCGAGCGCCTGGCGCATCTCGGCGCCGGGACCGCTCGCGAAGGCGAGCGGCACCACGCCGAGGATGAACGCGAAGGCGGTCATCAGGATCGGACGCAGGCGCAGGCGGCAGGCCTCGACCGCGGCGGCGACCGGCCCGCGCCGCTCGCTCTCCTCGATCTGGTTGGCGAACTCCACGATCAGGATCGCGTTCTTGGCCGCGAGGCCGATGAGCACGATCAGCCCGATCTGGGTCAGGATGTTGTTGTCCTGCGCCCGCGCCTGGACGCCCGCCAGGGCCGCGAGCACGCCCGTCGGCACCACGAGCAGGATCGCCAGGGGCAGCGCCCAGGACTCGTACTGCGCGGCGAGCACCAGGAAGACCAGCAGCACCCCGAGGGCGAAGACGTAGATCGCCGTGTTGCCGGTCGCCTTCTCCTGGAACGCGATCTCGGTCCACTCGAAGCTCATGCCGTCGGGCAGGATCTTGCGCGCCAGGGCGTCCATGGCGTTGAGGGACTGGCCCGACGAGATGCCGGGGCGCGAATCGCCCTGCACCGGGATCGAGTAGTAGAGGTTGTAGCGCTGCACGATCTGCGGCCCGGCGATCTCCCGGATGCCCGCGAGGGTCCCCATCGGCACGAGGGCGCCCGTGGAGGAGCGCACCTTGAGCCGCTCGATGTCCTGCGGCTCCATGCGGTACTTGGCGTCCGCCTGGGCCCGGACCTGGTAGATGCGCCCGAAGGTGTTGAAGTCGTTGACGTAGGCGCCGCCGAGGTTGACCTGGAGGGTCGAGAACACGTTGGCGAGGGGCACGTTCAGCATCCGCGCCACCGTGCGGTCGATGTCGAGGTAGAGCTGGGGCGTGTCGTTGCCGAAGGTGGTGAAGACGCGGGTGAGCGCCGGGTCGCGGTTGGCGGCCCCGATCAGGTCGCCCGAGACCGCGAGCAGGCGGGCGATGTCGGAGCCCTCGCGGCTCTGGACCTGCATCTTGAAGCCGCCGGCGTTGCCGAGGCCGCGCACCGGCGGCGGCGGGATCGCGATGATCCGGGCCTCCTGGATCGGGGCGGTCTTGGCGAGCACGTCCTGCAGGATCGCGGCCGCCGTGCGGCCCTTGGCGAGGCGCTCGGCGAAGGGCTTGAGCGGCAGGAACATCACCGCGCCGTTGGTGGTGTTGGTGAAGGTCGCGCCGTCGAACCCGGAGATCACCACGGTGTAGCCGACGCCCTCGATGTCGAGGGAGCGCTTCGAGACCTCCTGCACCACCGCGGTGGTGCGCTCGAGGGCCGAGCCCGGCGGCAGCTGCACCACGACCAGGAGGTAGCCCTGGTCCTGGAGCGGGATGAAGCCCGTGGGCGTCGTGCGCACCAGGAACAGCGTGCCGTAGATGACGCCGCCGTAGAGCACCAGCATGACGAGGAGCGGCACCAGGCTCCCGGTCAGGAACCGGACCGTGGCCGCGTAGGCGTTCGCCGTGGCGTCGAAGGCGCGGTTGAAGGTGTTGGCCGCGAAGGCCCCGAAGCGCGCCAGGAAGAAGCGGGGCTGGTGGTGCTCGGAATGGGGCTTGAGCAGCAGCTTGCAGAGCGCCGGCGACAGCGTCAGCGAGTTGAACATCGAGATCAGGGTCGAGGCCGCGATGGTCAGGGCGAACTGCCGGTAGAACTGGCCCGAGATGCCCGGGATGAAGGCGGTCGGGATGAACACCGCCGAGAGCACCAGCGCGATGGCGAGCACGGCGCCGCCGACCTCGTCCATGGTCTTGTGGGCGGCCTCGCCGGGCGAGAGCCCCTCCGACATGTTCCGCTCGACGTTCTCCACCACCACGATGGCGTCGTCGACCACGATGCCGATGGCGAGCACGAGCCCGAACAGCGTCAGGTTGTTGAGCGAGAAGCCGAGCGCCGCCATCGCCGCGAAGGTGCCGACGAGCGAGACCGGGATCGCGACGATCGGGATGAGCGCCGTGCGCCAGCTCTGGAGGAAGACCAGGATCACCACGACGACGAGCACGATCGCCTCGCCGAGGGTCTTGTAGACCTCGTGCACCGACTCGGCGATGAACTCGGTCGGGTTGTAGGCGATCTTGTACTCGAGCCCGGGCGGGAAGTCCTTCGAGAGCGTCCGCATCAGGGCCTGCACCGCCTCCGCCGCCTCGAGGGCGTTGGTGCCGGGGCGCTGGAACACGCCGATGCCGATGGCGGGCTGGCCGTTGAGGAACGACTGGGTGGTGTAGTCCTTCTGGCCGAGCTCGACGCGGGCGATGTCGGAGATGCGCACGAGGCGCCCGTCCGACGCCTTGACGATCACCCGGCGGAACTCGCTCGGGTCCTGGAAGCGCCCTTGCGTCTGCACCACGAGCTGGAAGGCCTGGCTCGAGGGGGCCGGCGGCGCGCCGAGGGCGCCGGAGGCGACCTGCACGTTCTGCTCCTGGAGCGCCGCGATCACGTCCGTGGTCGAGAGCTGGTAGGAGGCGAGCTTGTTCGGGTCGAGCCAGAGCCGCAGCGCGTACTCGCTGCCGCCGAACACCGTGATGTCGCCGACGCCGTTGAGGCGCAGCAGCGGGTCGCGCAGGCGCAGGTAGATGTAGTTCGCGAGGTAGTTCTGGTCGTAGGTCTTGTCCGGCGACAGCACGTGCACGACCATCATCAGGTCGGGCGAGGACTTGCGGACCGTGACGCCGAGGTTGCGCACGTCGGGCGGCAGGCGCGGCTGGGCGACCGAGAGCCGGTTCTGGACCAGCACGTTGGCGATGTCGAGGTTGGTGCCGAGCGAGAAGGTGACGGTCAGCTGCATGTTGCCGTCGTTGGTCGACAGCGACGACATGTAGAGCATGTTGTCGACGCCGTTGATCTCCTGCTCGATCGGCGTCGCGATGGTGGCCGCCACGGTCTCGGCGTTGGCGCCCGGGTACGAGGCGCGCACCACCACGGTCGGCGGCACGATCTCCGGGTACTGGGCCACCGGCAGGGAGATGTACGAGACGTAGCCGATGATCAGGATGACGATCGAGGTCACCGTGGCGAAGATCGGCCGGTCGACGAAGAAGTGGGCAAAACGCATCGGTGGGCCTCTGGCGCCCGCGGGGTC
The DNA here is from genome assembly GCF_003574465.1 of Methylobacterium crusticola. Lineage (GTDB taxonomy): Bacteria > Pseudomonadota > Alphaproteobacteria > Rhizobiales > Beijerinckiaceae > Methylobacterium > Methylobacterium crusticola. The sequence goes on along the minus strand of NZ_KZ984613.1, from coordinate 9,502 downwards.
GGGCGTGGCGTCCGTCACGAAGCCGTCCCGGGCGGGGACGGCGGGGCAGTCGGTCGGCGCCGGGCGGGTCCGGTGGGGCAGCCCCACGCGGCCCCGCCCGGGACCTCTGGCGTCGCGGCCGGCCCCGCGGGCCGGGCCGGCGCCGCGGGATCGAGGCTCAGTCGCGGACGGGCGGCAGGTCCTTGCGCTCCGGCGTGACCTTGGCGCCGGGCCGGACCCGGGTCAGGCCCGTGACCACGATGGTCTCGTCGCCCTTCAGCCCGTCGCGGATCACCCGGTAGCCGTCGATCTTCGGCCCCAGGCGGACGTTGCGGGTGGTCACGGTGTCGTCGGCGCCGAGGACGTAGACGATGCGCTTGTCCTGGTTGGCGCCCACGGCGTCGTCCGGGATCAGCACGCCCCGGTAGGGCAGCGAGGCCGGCATGCTGACGATGCCGAACAGGCCCGGCTTGATGAAGCGGTCCGGGTTCTCGACGGTGGCGCGCAGGAGCACGGTGCCGGTGGCGTCGTCCACCCGGTTGTCGACGAAGTTGAGCACCCCCTTGCGGGTCGGCTTCGGCTCGCCGGTGAGCGCCACCAGGATCGGCACCGTGTGCTCGTTCTGCGTCGCGCCCATGCCGATGTTGAGCGTGCCCTGGTAGGACAGGAACGAGCGCTCGTCGACCGTGAAGGAGAAGTAGATCGGGTCGAGGGAGACGATGGTGGTCAGGAGCGTCTGGTCGGTGATGACGATGTTGCCCTCGGTGACGTTGCGCTGCGAGATGCGGCCGTCGATGGGCGAGCGCACCTCGGTGAAGCCGTAGTTGAGCTGGGCCTGCCGCAGGGCCGCGGTGGCGCTGTCCACGTCGGCCTGGGCGGTCAGGGAGGCCTGGCGCCGCTGGTCCGTGACCTGCTCGGAGATGTTGCCCGAGCGGCTCAGCGTCTGGGCGCGCTCGAGGTCGGTCTGGCTGAAGTTCAGCCGCGCCTGGGCCGAGGCCAGGGCCGCCTGCGACTGGTCCAGGGCCGCCTTGTAGGGCCGCCGGTCGATGGTGAAGAGGAGGTCGCCCTTCTTCACCACGGCGCCGTCCTGGAAGTGGATCTTCTCCAGGTAGCCCGTGACGCGGGCCCGCACCTCGACGTACTCGATCGCGTTGAAGCGGCCGGTGTAGTCGTCGTGCTCCACGACCTGCTTGACCACGGGCTTGGCGACCGTGACCGTCGGTGGCGGCCCGCCGGGGGCCTGGGCCCGCGGTGATCCGGCCATCGCCAGGAGCGCCGGGATCACCGCCGCCAGCCATAGCCTGCGCATACTCACTCTCCCGTCCATCTCGTGGGGTGCGGGCCTCGGACGCCTGGAGAGATGTGCGTCGGCACATCCGCGTCGAGGGGCGGCCGCATCGGGAACCGCGCCGCCGGGCGGCGCGGCCCTCCCGGGGCCAGGAGGACGGCTGCCTCGGGCGGGCCGTCCCTTATCTCATTCCGTCGCCTCGCCCGCGGTGATCCAGTCCTTGAAGCCGCCGGCGTAGTGTTCGGTCAGGGGAACCCCCTGGCTCTGGGCGTAGTGCAGGGCCCGGGCCGAGCGCACCCCCGCCGCGCAGGACAGGACCGGGCGGCGGCCGTCCGCGGCGATCAGCGCCCGGAGGGCGTCGAGGTCGAAGGTCGAGAGCGGGTGCGAGACCGAGCCCGGGATGTGGCCCTGCGCGAACTCGTGCGGCTCGCGCACGTCCACCAGCAGGACGGAGCCGTCCGCCAGACCGCGCTTCACCGCATCCCGATCCAAGTCGACGATCGTCATCTCTCTCACCTGAATGCGGCGGCCGGCCGGGCTTGCGCCCGCACGGACACCCGCATCCGCGCCGTGCCCGCGGGCCGGAATGATAGGCAGCGGGCCGCGAGGTTGTCACCACAGCGTAAGGCCGCTGTGACGAATGCGATAAATCATCACCGCTCACCCTTGGCAAGGGCGGCCCGCCGCGGGCGGGTGCGCGCCTTGTGCGGCAGCGCACAAGGCTGGCGGCCGGGGCGGCGCCCCTGTATGCCCGGCGCGCGACCGGCGCGGGTTGCGTCCCCGCCTGCGCCCGGTGCGCCTCCCTGAGGCTTGGCGCGCGCGGGGGGGGCCGCGCCGCCCCCGCCTGCGCCTGCCTCCTCGGATGCTCCCTGCCCCGCATGCCCGCCGATCCCGTTGTCCTCGACCTCACCCGCCTCCTCACCCGCCTGCGGCACGCGAGCCCCACGGGCATCGACCGGGTCGACCTCGCGTACGCGCGCCACTGCCTCGGGCAGAAGGGCGAGCGCCTCGGCCTCGTCTCGACGGCCCTCGGGCCGCGGCTCCTCGAGCGGGCCGAGGCGGCGGCCCTCGTCGACAGCGTGGTGGCGGGCTGGACCGAGGAGCGCGCCGCCGAGGACGATCCGGTCTACCGGGGCCTCGCCGCGTCCCTCGGGGCCGCGGGTGCGGCCGCCCCGGGCCCGGCCGCGCCGGCGCGCCGGCCGGACGGGCGCTCCCGGCGCCGGGCCGAGGCCCGGATCTGGCTGCGGGTGATGCGGGCCCCGGGGGTCGAGCGGGTGCCGCGGGGGGCGCTCTACCTCCACACCTCGCACCTGCGCCTCGACAAGCCGGCGCGGTTCGACTGGCTCTACGACCGGCCCGACGTGCGCCCGGTCTTCTTCATCCACGACCTGATCCCGATCGAGTACCCGGAATACGGCCGCCCGGGCGAGGCGGAGCGCCACGCCGTCCGGATGGAGACGGTGGCCCGCCACGCCGCCGCCGTGGTGGTGAACTCGGCCGATGTCGGGCGGCGCTTCGGCGCGCACCTCGCGGCGCGGGGGCGCCCGCTTCCCCCGGTCACCGTCGGCCCCCTCGGCATCGAGCCGGCCTTCGCCGACCGCACGGGCCCGGGCCTGCGGCCCGCCGGGCCGACCTTCGTGGTCTGCGGCACCATCGAGCCGCGCAAGAACCTGATCGCCCTGCTGGCGCTCTGGCGCGAGCTCGCGGCCCGCGGGTCGCAGGCCGGCCCGACGCCGCGCCTCGTCGTCGTCGGGCGCCGGGGCTGGGAGAGCGAGAACGTCGTCGACCTCCTCGACCGCTGCCCGGCCGTGCGCCGGCACGTCACCGAGGTGGCGGGGCTCTCGACCGCCGGGCTGGTCGGGCTCCTGCGCGGGGCGACGGCCCTGCTGATGCCCTCCTTCGCCGAGGGCTACGGGCTCCCCGTCCTCGAGGCCGCCGCCGCGGGGCTGCCGGTGGTGGCCTCCGACATCCCGGTGCACCGCGAGATCGCCGCCGGCTTCGCGGAGTTCCTCCATCCCCTCGACGGGCTCGGGTGGATGGGGATGGTCACGGCGCTGGCCGAGCCCGGCTCGCCCCTGCGCGCCGCGATGCTGCGGCGGCTCGAGGGCGTGCGGGCCCCGACCTGGGACGACCACTTCGCGCGCGTCGAGCCGATGCTGGAGGCGCTGCCGGGCCGGGGCGGGCGCGGCCCTCGATCCCCCGGGCCCTGAGGGCCCGCCCGCCCCGGTGGGGCCTGGCGCGGCGCTAAGTCCCTGTTCCGGCGCTATCTCTGCGCCGACCCGGTTTCCCCTTGGCCGGACATTGCTCTAGGATTTCGCAGCCCCCGACCGGACGGAGACCATGGACGACACGACCTATCCCCGCGACCTCGTCGGCTACGGGCGGACGCCGCCCGACGCCCAGTGGCCCGGGGGCGCGCGCCTCGCGGTGCAGTTCGTGATCAACTACGAGGAGGGCGGCGAGAACTGCCTCCTGCACGGGGACCGCGCCTCGGAGGCGTTCCTGTCGGAGATCGTCGGCGCCCAGGCCTGGCCGGGCCAGCGCCACATGAGCGTGGAATCGATCTACGAGTACGGCGCGCGGGTCGGCTTCTGGCGCCTGCACCGGCTGTTCACCGGGCGGGGCCTGCCGGTGACGATCTACGGCGTCGCCACGGCGCTCCAGCGCAACCCCGAGGCCGTGGCGGCGATGCGCGAGGCGGGCTGGGAGATCGCCAGCCACGGCCTCAAGTGGATCGACTACCGCGACTTCGCCTACGAGGAGGAGCGGGCCCACCTGAGCGAGGCGGTCCGCATTCACGCCGCGGTGACGGGCGAGCGCCCGCTCGGCTGGTACACGGGACGGACCTCGGAGAACACCCTGCGGCTCGTCATGGACGAGGGCGGCTTCCTCTACTCGGCCGATTCCTACGCCGACGACCTGCCCTACTGGGCCGAGGGCCCGAAGGGGCCGCAGCTGATCGTGCCCTACACCCTCGACGCCAACGACATGCGGTTCGCCACGCCGCAGGGCTTCAATTCCGGCGACCAGTTCCTGGCCTACCTGAGGGACACGTTCGACGTGCTCTACGCCGAGGGCGCGCAGACGCCCCGGATGATGTCGGTCGGGCTGCATTGCCGCCTTGTCGGCCGCCCCGGCCGCCTCGCCGCCCTGGCGCGCTTCCTCGACCACGTGGCGGCGCACCCCGACGTGTGGGTGACGCGGCGCGTCGACATCGCGCGCCACTGGATCCGGCACCACGCGCCGGCCGGGCTGAGGCCGAGCCGGATGAGCCGGGCCCTGTTCGTCGAGGCGTTCGGCGACGTGTTCGAGCACTCGCCCTGGGTCGCGGAGGGCGCGCACGCCGCCGGGCTGACCCCGATGCAGGACAGCGCCGACGGCCTCCACGCCGCCATGACGGCGGAGATGCGGTCGGCCGACCCGGAGCGCGCCCTCGCGCTGATCCGGGCGCATCCCGACCTCGCGGGCCGCGTCGCCGCCGCCGACCTCGCGCCGGAATCCCGCGCCGAGCAGGCCGGGGCCGGGCTCGACGCGCTCGACGAGGGCGAGCGGGCGCGCTTCCTCGACCTCAACGGGCGCTACCGCGCCGCCTTCGGCTTCCCGTTCGTGATGGCGGTGCGCGGCCGGCGCCCGGAGGAGATCCTGGCGGCCCTGGAGGAGCGCCTCGCCAACCCGCCCGAGGCCGAGCGCGCGCGCGCGCTCCGGGAGATCGAGACCATCGCGCTCCTGCGCCTGCGCCAGCGGCTGCCCTCGCGGCCGGACGTGTTCGCGGCGACCGCGTAAGGCAAGGGCTCCCCGCCTACTCCGCCGCCGGGCGCAGGGGCACGAAGCCGATCGGCTGGCGCTGGGGGCCCTCCTGCTTGAGGGTGCGCAGCATCGTCTCGTATTCCTGCTCCATCTCGGGCGTGACCGAGGCGCGGGTCTCGTGCAGCGCCGCGTCGAAATGCGCCCGGGTGATCCGCTCGATCGCGAGGTCCTCCCGCAGCGCCATGAGGCCGGCCCGGCGCGTCAGGTCCTCGAGGTCGGCGCCCGTGAAGCGGGGCGTGCGCTCCGCCAGGGCGTCGAGGTCCACGTCGTCGGCGAGGGGCATGCCGCGGGTGTGGATGCCCAGGATGTGGCGCCGCCCCGGCACGTCCGGCACCGGCACGTAGACGAGCTCGTCGAAGCGGCCGGGGCGCAGCAGGGCCGGGTCGACGAGGTTCGGCCGGTTGGTGGCCGCCAGCACGACGACGCCCTGCAGCTCCTCGAGCCCGTCCATCTCGGCGAGGATCGTGTTCACCACCCGCTCGGTGACGGCGGGCTCGCCCAGGCCGCCGCCGCGCACGGGGGCGAGGGAATCGACCTCGTCGATGAAGATCACCGTCGGGGCGACCTGCCGGGCCCGGGCGAACAGCCGCGAGACCTGCTGCTCGGATTCCCCGTACCACTTCGAGAGCAGGTCGGAGGACTTCGTGGCGACGAAGTTCGCCTGCGCCTCCCGGGCCACCGCCTTGGCAAGCAGGGTCTTGCCGGTGCCGGGCGGACCGAACAGCAGGAAGCCCTTGGCCGGGCGGATGCCGATGCGGCGGAAGGCCGACGGGTTGCGCAGCGGCAGCTCGACGCCCTCGCGCAGGCGCGTCTGCACCGCGCCGAGCCCGCCGATGTCGTCCCAGCCGACGTTCGGCACCTGGATCATGATCTCGCGCAGGGCCGAGGGCTGCACGCGCTTGAGGGCGTTCAGGAAGTCCTCGCGGCAGACCTGGAGCCGCTCCAGGATCTCCGGCGGGATCCCCTCCTTCAGGTTGATCTGCGGCAGGACCCGCCGCAGCGCGTCCATGGCCGCCTCGCGGGCGAGCGCCGAGAGGTCGGCGCCGACGAAGCCGTAGGTGGTGCGGGCGATCTCGTCGAGGTCGACGTTGTCGCCGAGGGGCATGCCGCGGGTGTGGATGGTCAGCACCTCGCGCCGGCCCGGCTCGTCGGGCACGCCGATGATGATCTCGCGGTCGAAGCGGCCCGGGCGGCGCAGGGCCTCGTCGATGGCGTCGCGCCGGTTGGTGGCGCCGATCACCACGATGTTCTGGCGCGGCTCGAGCCCGTCCATCAGGGTCAGGAGCTGGGCGACGATGCGCCGCTCGGCCTCGCCCCTCACCTCCTCGCGCTTGGGCGCGATGGAATCGATCTCGTCGATGAACACGATGGCGGGCGCGTTGCGCTGGGCCTCGGAGAAGATCTGGCGCAGGCGCTGCTCCGACTCGCCGTACTGGCTGCCGATGATCTCGGGGCCGGCGATGTGGAAGAACTGCGCCTCGGTCTCGTTGGCGACCGCGCGGGCGAGCAGCGTCTTGCCGGTGCCGGGCGGTCCGTAGAGCAGCACGCCCTTGGGCGGGTCGATGCCGAGGCGCTGGAACAGCTCCGGGTGGCGCAGCGGCAGCTCCACCATCTCGCGCACCTGGTCGACCGTGGTGCCGAGGCCGCCGATGTCGTCGTAGGTGACGTCGGCCCGGCGCACCTCCTTGGGCTCCTCGTAGAGGGGCCTGAGCTCGACCTCGGTCTCGGCCGTGACCTGCACGATGCCGCGGGCGGGCTGCGTCGAGACCACGACGAGGCGGATCTCCTGCAGGCCGTAGGCCGGCAGGCTGAACATCTGGCGCAGCTCCTCGGGTACCTGGTCGCGGGCGACGCGGGAGGGCACGGAGGTCGAGATCACGTCCCCGGCCACGAGGGGCCGGCGGTAGAAGGTGCGGCGCAGCGCGTCGCCCGAGCCCTGGAGGCGCAGGTTCTTCTGCGCCGGCGCGAGCACGACGCGCGTCGCCGGGCGCACCTCGGCCCGGCGGATCTCGACGTGGTCGCCGGAGCCGACGCCCGCGTTGACGCGCTGGAGGCCGTCGAGTCGGATGATGCTGAGCCCCTCGTCCTCCTCGCCGAGCGTGATGGCGAGCGCCGTGGTGTGGCGCTTGCCGATGATCTCGATCGGCTGGCCCTCCTGGATCCCGAGGCTCTGGAGCACCGCGCCGCTCACCCGGGCGACCCCGCGCCCCACGTCCTCGGCCCGCGCGTTCGCGACCTGCGCCCTCACGCCACCTGCTTCGTCCGCCATGCGCTCGTCCCCGCTCTCGTGGCCGCGGAGGAGCGGGAGCGCCGGGCCCTGGCGGGCGTCCGGGACCACCGGATCCCCTCCGCCGGACGGGGGCGTACTCCACCCGGCCAAGGTCCACGTCCGGCGCCGCCGGGGCGGCGCGTCTCGCCCGGGAAACGTCCCCGGTCCCGATTCGTTGCGGTTCTGTGAGATCCTGGCGAGCCGGCCTAGGTTCTTAGCGTCAGGGTGCCGAGGTCGCCCATGCCGCCCTCCGGCAGCAGCCCGCGCAGGGAGGCAGTGAGGGCGAAGCCGGTCCCCTGCCGCTCGATCGTGTAGAGGTGGTAGCCGGCGCAGTGCTTCAGGAGCCCGCCGCGCGCGGAGGCCGAGGGTGCGCCGATGACCGGCACCCGCCGGCCGCCCGGCGCCGTCAGGAAGGCGATGGAGCCGACGTGGTTGTGGCCGTGCAGCACGAGGTCGGCGCCGACGCGGGCGATCATCGCCTCGAAGGCGCCCGCGTCGGTGAGGTTGCGGCCCGGCTGGGCGCCGCCGACATGGGGCGGATGGTGGATCATCACCACGCGGCAGGGCCGGTCGGCCTCGGTTGCGAGGGCGGCGAGCAGCCGCTCGGCCGCCTGGAGCTGCGCGGTGCCGAGGCGCCCGCTCGCCACGAAGGGCGCCGTCGGGATCGCCGAGGACAGCCCGATCAGGGCGAGGGCGCCGCGCCGCCGGAGGTACGGGAACGCCTTGTCGCGGCCCGCATCGTCCCGGGTCCAGGGGCCGACGGCCTCGAGCAGGCCCTCGAGGGACCCGCGCACGTAGGCGTCGTGGTTGCCGGGCACGAAGCTGACGGCCTCCGGCGCGCCCAGGCCGCCCAGGAACAGGCGGGCGGTCTCCCACTCGCTCGGCAGGCCGATGTTGCACAGGTCGCCCGTGCAGGCGATGTGGTCGGGCGCGGCGGCCTGGATGTCGGACACCAGCGCGGCCAGGATCTCCATGTCGTGGGTGAGGCGCCGGCCGCGGCTCCAGTTCACCCAGCCGGTGGCGCGCTTGCTCATGAGCTGGCGCAGGCGCGGGCGCGGCAGCGGCCCGACATGCGGGTCGGTGAGGTGGGCGAGGCGGAACATCGGACGGGCAACGCGCGCGGGCGCCTCGGGTTTGTGCGCTGCACGAGCCCGCCGGGCGCGGGCGACGCGCCGTCGCGGGCTTGAAGGACGATGCGTGCCCGAGGGCGAGGACGACTCGCCCGCCGCGGACGTGGCCTGTGGGCTGCGGCCGGCGCGCTTCTACGCGCAGTTTCGCGCCCTGTCACCGCGTCCCGCCGGCAGCGGCCGGACCCTCGCGCCGGCGGCGCTGCAATCATCAAATGTGAGTGAGCAACCTAGGCTTGTTCGCCTACAAACGAATATGCTGAGTTGAGGCTCGGTGGCGCGGTCTGGGCTCGGGATTGCAGCGGCGGGCCGACCGGTTCGCGGACAAGGAGCACGCGATGGTCGATGGAAGGCCGGGCCTCGGCGGCCGCCCGCAGGTCGTCCGCACGCCCCTCCTCGAGGATGACGCCGAGGGCGGCGCGTTCACGGCCCGCCGGGTGCGCCAGATCGAGGACCTGCTCGGGGTCGCGATCGCGCCAAGGCGCGCGGACGGGCCGGCCGGCGCCGTCACGGTCGAGGAGGAGACGCTCGAGCTGATCCGCGCCTTCGCGCGGATCGACGACCCCCACGTCCGCCAGGAGCTCCTGGCCCTGGTCCAGGCCGCCGCGCGGGGAGCCGACGCGCCGGGCTGAGGCGACGCGCGCGCCGTCGCATCGAGGCCCCGGTCCGGCCCGGGCCCGCGCGGCGGCCTGGTCCCGGCCCTGCGGCGCAGCGCCCCTGGGCGGGAACCTCGGCCGGCGGCGGCCGGTTCACGCTTCCCCGGCTGCCCGCCTCGGGGGCGAGAGACGATCACCGTGCATCCAACCCGTTCCGCGTTACGGTTCCTCGTGGCCGAGAGCGAGCCGCCCGAGGCGCGCGAGCGCCGGCGCGAGAGCGTCGGCCGTTCCTCCGGGGAGACCTACGTCGAGACGCTGCTGCGCCTGGCGCCGGGTGCGGAATGCCACAGGATCAAGCCCGCGGATGCGGGGGCGGAGCTGCCCGCCGGCGCCGCCCTGTCGGGCTACGACGGCGTGTTCCTGACCGGCTCGCCGC
>NZ_QOWC01000049.1 GCF_003574465.1 Methylobacterium crusticola | reverse complement strand
ATCGAACGATGGTTTTGTTAGACGCTCTTAGCTGGATCCACTATCGCTCGCTGGCTGCGCCAGGGCTCGTGCAGGTCTTCCACAACAAAACCGGTGAACTGGTCGAGCTGCCGCTGTTCGACGCCGATGGCACAGTGCTGTGGCCCGAGTTGATGGAGCGACTCGACGCTGCTCCGAAGCACGGTACCCTGATCGTCACCCGCGACCGCCTCGACCGGCGTCGCAAGGCGCACCTGCCCTGGGGCGAGGACTACTTCCGCCACCGCGTAGCCGATATCCGCGAAACGGCCGGCATCGATCCCGAGGTCAAGTTCATGGGCCTGCGCCATGGCGGCAACGTCGAAGGTGCAGAGGCCGACCTGACAGACGCTCAGCTCCGCACGCTGAGCGGCCATCTGACTACCGCAGCCCTGCTCAGGTACGCGCAAGCGACACCGAAGCAACGGCAGGCGGGAGCGCGGAAACGCTTGGACGCGAGAACGAAGAAGGAAGCTTTGTCGAAATGAGCCGCCGACGCCATGTCGAAATGGCGCCTCATAGATCGGCTAAGTCCTTGAGATGATTGGTGGGTGCACTAGGGCTCGAACCTAGGACCCGCTGATTAAGAGTCAGCTGCTCTACCAACTGAGCTATGCACCCGACGCCCTGGGGCGGCAGCGGGGCGGCCACCAAACCGCCCCGGTCGTGAGGGCATGTAGCGATCCGGCGGGGGGCTGTCCAGCCCCCGGGGGTGCCGAATCGGCATTTTCGCCCGCGGACGGGCGGTCGCGCGCGGCTACTCGGCGGCGGCGTGCTGGGCGTGGAGGCGGCTCGCGCCCGCCAGGAGCTTGTTCAGGGCCGCCAGGTAGGCCTTGGCCGAGGCCACCAGGGTGTCGGGGTCGGCGCCGCGGGCGGTCACGATGCGGTCGGCCTGCTTCAGGCGCACCGAGACCTCGGCCTGCGCGTCCGTGCCCTCCGTGACCGCGTGCACGTCGTAGAGCTCGAGCTTGGCCTCGTGGGGGACCAGCGCCTGGATGGCGTTGAACACGGCGTCGACGGGTCCGTTGCCGTCGGCCTCCTCGGTGGCGACCCGGCCCTCGATGTCGAGCTTCATCGTCGCCCGCTGGGGCCCGCGGGTGCCGGCGATCACCGTCAGCGAGACGAGGCGGATGCGGTCGTGCGCGGTCGCCAGGTTCTCGTCGACCAGGGCCTCGATGTCCTCGTCGTAGACGTGCTTCTTGCGGTCGGCCAGCGCCTTGAAGCGCTCGAAGGCGTCCTGGAACTGGTTGTCGGACAGCCGGTAGCCCATCTCGTCGAGCTTCGAGCGGAAGGCCGCGCGGCCGGAATGCTTGCCCATCACCAGCGAGGTCTTCTGAACGCCGACCGATTCGGGCGTCATGATCTCGTAGGTGGTCTGGTTCTTCAGCATCCCGTCCTGGTGGATGCCGCTCTCGTGCGCGAACGCGTTGCGGCCGACGATGGCCTTGTTGTACTGGACCGGGAAGTGGGTCGCGCCCGCGACGAGCTTCGAGGCGCGCACGAGCTGCGTCGCATCGATGCCGGTCACGTAGGGCAGCACGTCGGAGCGGGTGCGGATCGCCATCACCACCTCCTCCAGGGCCGCGTTGCCGGCGCGCTCGCCGATCCCGTTGATGGTGCACTCGACCTGGCGGGCGCCGCCCTCGATCCCCGCCAGGGAGTTGGCGATGGCGAGGCCGAGGTCGTTGTGGCAGTGGACCGAGAACACCGCCCGGTCGGCGTTCGGGACGCGCTCGCGCACGGCGCGGAACATCGCCCGGTACTCGTCGGGCGTCGCGTAGCCCACCGTGTCGGGCAGGTTGATGGTGGTCGCCCCCATCCGGATCGCCGCCTCGACGCAGCGGCACAGGTAGTCGATCGGCGTGCGGGTCGCGTCCATGGCCGACCACTCGACGTCGTCGATGAGGTCACGGGCCTGGGCCACCGTCTTGACGACGATCTCCAGCACCTCGTCCTCGGTCTTGCGCATCTGGTGGGCGAGGTGGATCGGCGAGGTCGACACGAAGGTGTGGATGCGCCCGCGGCGCGCGATGCGCACCGCCTCGCCGGCCCGGGCGATGTCGGCCGGGATCGCCCGCGCGAGGCCGGCGACGACCGCGGACTTCGCCCGCCGGGCGATCTCGGCCACCGCCTCGAAATCGCCGTTCGAGGCGATCGGGAAGCCGGCCTCGATGATGTCGACGCCCATGGCGTCGAGCATCTCGGCGACCGCGAGCTTCTCCTCCAGGGTCATCGTGGCGCCCGGGCACTGCTCGCCGTCGCGCAGGGTGGTGTCGAAGATCAGCACGCGCTCGGGCGAGGGCGCAGGGCGGGAGGTCGTGTCGGTCATGGCGGGAATCCTGTCTTCGCCCGGGGCGCCTCACGGGGCCGGCCGCACGGGCACGCGTGTCGGAGGAGGGTGTCGGCGGCGCTCCCCTGAAGGCCCAGGCGCACGCCCGGACGGCCCTCAGGGGCGGATAAGGAGGAGGCCGGCGAGGAGACGGCGCGCGCGCGACCGGGCCGCCGCGAGGGCGGCCGTCGGGGTCGGCAGCGGGGAGCCGGCGTGAGCCACGGCCCTTCGTCTCCAGGATCGCACGCGGTGCGGGTCGTGCGCTGTCTAGCGGGGTCCGGGCGCGATGACAAGCCGCAGGTCGCCTCCCGGGGCGCCGACCGCCGCTCCCGCCGGATTGACCGCCCGGAGCCGGCGCGCGACAAGCGTGGCCGCGCGAGCGCGCGCCGCACCGGGGAGAGTCCTGCCGTGTCACCGCATCACAAGCCCGGGCGCGCCCGGCCCCAGAGCACCCGTCCCTCCGTCACCCGCGCCCTGGCCGTCACCGGCGCTTCGGCCGGCATCCTCCTGGCCGCCGGGCTCCTCGGCGGCTGCCAGCCGGGCGCCCCGCCCGCCGCCGCGGTCGGGCCCGCCGCGATCGCGGCGCCGGGGACGGGGGGCTGCGGCCCCGCCGTCGCCCGCACGCAGGCCATCGTCGACAGCGACGTCGCCACCGGCAACCTCAACGCGCCGGTCGGCCGGCGCTTCTCGGCCGATCTCGCCCGCGCCTCCGCCGCCTGCGCGGCCGGCCGCGACGGCGAGGGCCTCGGCCTGCTCGCGGCCGCCAAGGCCCGCTACGGCTACCCCTGAGGCGCCGCGGCGGCCGGGCTCACGGCGCGAAGCGCGCGCCGAGGCTGTAGAGGTCGCCCCGGAAGGTCTGCTGCACGTAGGTCAGCGTCTCCTCGCCGCGCCAGGTCCGGCGCTCGACCGCCAGGCAGGCGCCGCCCGCCGGCAGCTCGAGGGCCCGGGCGACCCGGGCCGAGGCGTTGATCGCGGTGATGCGGTGCTGGGCCTGCGTCCAGGGCACGTGGCGCAGGAGCCAGGTCCCCGGCGGGTCGGTGCTGAAATCCGCCTGCGCCGCGGCCGGCACGGTGACGAGGCTGATCAGGCGCTCCTCCAGGGCGAAGGGGCGGCCGTTGGCGAGGTGGCGGCAGGTCAGCTCGAGCACGGGCTGGCCCGGGACGAGGCCGGAGGCGGCCGGGTCGTGCGGGCCCGCCGCGCGGGTGCGCCGGTGCAGGAGCTCGAGCCCGTAGCGCTCGCCCCGCGCCCCGACCTCGGTCGGGATGTCGGGGATCTGCAGCACCGCCGATTGCAGCGCCGGCTGGGCCACGAACGTGCCGGCCCGCCGCCGCCGCTCGATCAAGCCCGCCTCGGCGAGCCCCGCCAGGACCTTGTTCACGGTCATGCGCGAGCAGCCGTACTGGGCCGTCAGCTCGGACTCGAACGGGATGCGGTGGCCCGGCGGCCACGCGCCCGAGAGGATGCGCGCCTCGAGGTCGCCCCGGATGCGCTCCTTCAAGGTGGCGGGCGCCGGCCGGGTCACGCCAGCAGCCTCCCGAGGGCGGCCCGGTAGCGCGCGGCGATGCGCGGGCCGGCGCGGTGGCGCCCCTGCGCGACCACCTTGCGCCCGGCGCGCCACACGCCGTCGACCGCCCCCGCCCGCGCGGCGAAGATCCAGCCGTCGAGGAGGGCGTCGCCCTCCCGGGCGCACAGCGACGGGTGGTCGGCGTCGAGCGCCACGATGTCGGCGGGGTGGCCCGGGGCGAGGCCCGCCGGGACCCCGAGGGCCTGCGCGCCGCCCGCGAGGCAGGCCGAGACCAGCGTGCGCCCGACCGACGGGGCCTCCCCGGTGACGACGTTGCGGCGCCGGCCCGTGAGGCGCTGGGCGTATTCCAGCAGGCGCAGCTCGTCGGCCGCCGCCACCAGCACGTTCGAGTCGGTGCCGACCCCGTAGCGCCCGCCGGCCGCCGCGTAGGCGGGCAGGGGAAACACGCCGTCGCCGAGATTGGCCTCGGTCATCGGGCACAGGCCCGCCACGGCGCCGCTCGCGGCGAGGCGCCGCGTCTCGTCCGCGCTCATGTGGGTGGCGTGGATCAGGCACCAGCGGGCGTCGACGGGCGCGTGGTCGAGGAGGAGCTCCACCGGCCGCGCCCCCAGGGCGGCGACGCATTCCTCCACCTCCCGCACCTGCTCGGCGGCGTGGATGTGGACCGGGCCGCCCTCGGCGAGGGGCAGGAGCGCGGCGATCTCCGGCAGGGTCGCGGCGCGCAGGCTGTGGGGGGCGAGGCCGACGACGGCCTCCTCGAGGCCCGCGACGGCGCGCCGGCTCCCGGCCATCAGGGCGCCGAAGCCGTCGAGGCCCGAGAGGAAGCGCCGCTGCCCGCGGTGGGGCGCCGCCGGGCCGAAGCCCCCGTGGGCGTAGAACACCGGCAGCAGCGTCAGGCCGATGCCGGTCTCCTGCGCGGCCGCCGCGATGCGGGCCGCCATCTCGGCGGGGTCGGCGTAGGGGCGGCCGTCCGGGTCGTGGTGCAGGTAGTGGAACTCGCCGACCCGGGTGAAGCCCGATTCCAGCATCTCGGCGTAGGCTTGCGCCGCCACGGCCTCGGCATCCTCGGGCGTCATCCGGTCGACGAAGCGGTACATCACCTCGCGCCAGGTCCAGAAATCGTCGTCCGGGGCGCCCCGCGTCTCGGCGAGGCCCGCCATGCCGCGCTGGAAGGCGTGGCTGTGCAGGTTGCACAGGCCCGGCACGCCCGCCCCCGCCACCTCGTCGTCCGGGCCCGCCGCCACGTCCCGGGCGACCGCGGCGATGCGGCCGCCCGCGATGCCGACCCGCACGCCGGAGGCCCAGCCGTCCGGCAGGAGGGCGGTGCGGAACCAGAGGCTGTGCATGATGCGACCCCGCTCGCCGCCCGGGAGGGTGGACAGGCGTCCGGGCGGCTGATTATGTCTATACATACTCGCCTGCCGGCGCCATCCGGGCCTCGACCCGGGAGGGCGGGACGGCGCGCCCCCGAGGAGGGATCCGATGCACGTCGACCGCATCTGGCGCGAGGCCCGCCTCGCGACCCTGCCGGCGCACCGGCCCGGCCTCGGGATCGTCGAGGACGGGGTGGTGGCGGTCCTGGACGGGCGCATCGCCTACGCGGGGCCGGCCGCGGAGGCGCCCGCCCTCGAGGCGCCCGAGACCGTGGCCTGCGAGGGCCGCTGGATCACCCCGGGCCTGATCGACTGCCACACCCACCTCGTCCACGGCG
Source organism: Methylobacterium crusticola (assembly GCF_003574465.1). Lineage (GTDB taxonomy): Bacteria > Pseudomonadota > Alphaproteobacteria > Rhizobiales > Beijerinckiaceae > Methylobacterium > Methylobacterium crusticola. The sequence continues at coordinate 38,463 of NZ_QOWC01000049.1, read as the reverse complement.
GCGACCGGGCGCAGGAGTTCGAGCGCCGGCTCGCCGGGGCCTCCTACGCGGACATCGCCCGGGCCGGCGGCGGGATCGTCTCCACGGTGCGGGCGACGCGGGCGGCCTCGGAGGCCGAGCTGACCGCGGGCGCGCTCCGGCGCCTCGACGCGCTCCTCGCCGAGGGCGTCACCACCGTGGAGGTGAAGTCCGGCTACGGGCTGTCCCTGGAGGCCGAGGCTGCCTCGCTGCGGGCCGCCCGGGCGCTCGAGGCCTGCCGCCCGGTCACGGTCGCGACCACGTTCCTCGGCGCCCACGCCCTGCCGCCCGAGGAACCGGACGCGGAGCGCTACATCGACGCCGTCTGCGGCACGATGCTGCCGGCCGTCGCCCGGGCGGGGCTCGCCGACGCCGTGGACGCCTTCTGCGAGGGCATCGCGTTCTCGCCCGCGCAGACCGCCCGGGTGTTCGAGGCGGCGCGGGCCCTCGGCCTTCCGGTGAAGCTGCACGCCGACCAGCTCTCGAACCTCGGCGGCGCGGCCCTGGCGGCCCGCTACGGCGCCCTCTCGGCCGACCACCTCGAGTACGCCGACGAGGCCGGCGCCGCCGCCATGGCGGCGGCCGGCACCGTCGCGGTGCTCCTGCCCGGCGCCTTCTACTTCCTGCGCGAGACGAGGCTCCCGCCCGTCGAGGCGTTCCGCCGCCACGGCACCCGGATCGCCCTCGCCACCGACTGCAACCCCGGCAGCGCGCCCCTGACCTCGCTGCTCCTCGTGCTCAACATGGGGGCGACGCTGTTTCGCCTCACCGTCGAGGAGTGCCTCGCCGGCGTCACCCGCGAGGCCGCCCGGGCCCTCGGGCGCCTCGGCGAGGTGGGCACGCTCGATCCCGGCGCGTGGTGCGACCTCGCGATCTGGGACGTCGAGCGGCCGGCCGAGCTCGTCTACCGCATGGGGTTCAACCCGCTGCACGCGCGCATCCGGAGGGGCCGGTGACCACGATCACGCTGAATCCGGGCGCCGTCCCGCTCCGGGCCTGGCGCGCCGTCCTGGAGGGCGCGGGCCTGCGGCTCGACCCCGCCTGCGGGCCCGCCGTCGCCCGCGCCGCCGAGACCGTGGCGGCCATCGTGCTCCGGGGCGAGCCGGTCTACGGCATCAACACGGGCTTCGGGAAGCTCGCGAGCGTGCGCATCGACGCGGCCGACCTCGCGACGCTCCAGCGCAACATCGTGCTCTCGCACGCCGCCGGGGTCGGGGCGCCGATGCCGGTGCCGGTGGCGCGCCTGATGATGGCCCTGAAGCTCGCGAGCCTGGGCCAGGGCGCCTCCGGGGTGCGGCCCGAGACCCTCGCGCTCCTGGCGGGCATGCTCGAGCGGGACCTGACCCCGGTGGTGCCGGAGCAGGGCTCGGTCGGGGCCTCCGGCGACCTCGCGCCCCTCGCCCATCTCGCCTGCGCGATGATCGGCGTCGGCGAGGTCCTGGTCGGGCGCGAGCGCCTGCCGGCCGCCGAGGCGCTGGCGCGGGCGGACCTCGCGCCCCTGGTGCTCGGGCCGAAGGAGGGGCTCGCGCTCCTCAACGGCACGCAGTTCTCGACGGCCTACGCGCTCGCCGGGCTGTTCCGGGCCGAGGACCTCTGGCGCGCCGCCCTCGTGACGGGCGCGCTCTCGGTCGATGCCGCCCGGGGCTCCGACACGCCGTTCGACCCCCGCATCCACCGGCTCCGCCGCCACCGCGGGCAGATCGAGGCGGCCGAGGCGCAGGCGCGGCTGCTCGCCGGGTCGGGCATCCGCGCCTCGCACCTCGTCGGCGACGAGCGGGTGCAGGACCCCTACTGCCTGCGCTGCCAGCCCCAGGTGATGGGGGCGGCCCTCGACCTCCTGCGCCAGGCGGCCGGGACGCTCGGCACGGAGGCGAACGGCGTCTCCGACAATCCCCTGATCTTCCCCGAGACCGGGGAGGCGCTCTCGGGCGGCAACTTCCACGCCGAGCCGGTGGCCTTCGCGGCCGACATGATCGCCCTCGCGGTCTGCGAGATCGGCTCCCTGGCGGAGCGCCGCGTCGCCATGCTGGTCGACCCGGCCCTGTCCTCGGGCCTGCCGCCCTTCCTGACGCCCCGGCCGGGGCTGAATTCCGGCTTCATGATCCCCCAGGTCACCGCGGCGGCCCTCGTCTCCGAGAACAAGCAGCGCGCCCACCCGGCCAGCGTCGACTCGATCCCGACCTCCGCCAACCAGGAGGATCACGTCTCGATGGCGGCCCACGGCGCCCGGCGCCTGCTGCCGATGGTCGAGAACGCCGTGGCGGTGGTGGCCATCGAGCTGCTGGCGGCCGGGCAGGGCTGCGACTTCCTGGCGCCGCTGCGGTCGAGCCGGCCGCTCGAGGCGGTGCGGGCCGCCCTGCGGGCGGCGGTGCCGGCCCTCGACGAGGACCGCTACTTCCACCCCGACCTCGAGCGGGCGACCGACCTCGTGCGCAGCGGCGCCGTGGTGGCCGCCGCGGGCGAGCCTCTGCCGGCCCTGGACGGGGCGGCCGCCCCGTGAGGCCCGCCGCCCGCTCCCGGACCGGACGGGGGCGCGGCGGTCCCCGACCCGGACCTCTCCTCAAGCCCAGGGCCCAGCCATGACCCGCATCGACAACGCCCGCACGATCCGCGCGCCCCGCGGCACGGCGCTCACCGCCAAGAGCTGGCTCACCGAGGCGCCGCTCCGGATGCTGATGAACAACCTCGATCCGGACGTGGCCGAGCGCCCGGGCGAGCTCGTGGTCTACGGCGGCATCGGCCGGGCGGCGCGGGACTGGGCGAGCTTCGACCGCATCGTGGCGGCCCTGCGCGACCTCGACGACGACCAGACCCTGCTGGTGCAGTCGGGCAAGCCCGTCGGCGTGTTCCGCACCCATCCGGACGCGCCGCGGGTGCTGATCGCCAACTCCAACCTCGTGCCGCACTGGGCGACCTGGGAGCATTTCCACGAGCTCGATCGCAAGGGCCTGATGATGTACGGCCAGATGACGGCCGGGTCCTGGATCTACATCGGCAGCCAGGGCATCGTGCAGGGCACCTACGAGACCTTCGTGGAGATGGGGCGCCAGCATTACGGCGGCAGCCTCGCGGGGCGCTGGATCCTCACGGCGGGCCTGGGGGGGATGGGCGGGGCCCAGCCCCTGGCCGCCGCCATGGCGGGCGCCTCCTGCCTCGCGGTCGAGTGCCGGGCGAGCAGCATCGAGTTCCGCCTGCGCACCGGCTACGTCGACGTCCAGGCCCGCGACCTCGACGAGGCGCTGGCGCTGATCGAGGAATCCTGCCGCGCCGGCACGCCGCGCTCGGTGGCCCTGCTCGGCAACGCCGCCGAGGTCTTCGCCGAGCTCCAGCGCCGCGGCGTGCGGCCCGACTGCGTCACCGACCAGACCTCGGCCCACGACCCGGTCAACGGCTACCTGCCGGCCGGCTGGTCGGTGGCCGAGTGGGACGCGCGCCGCGAGAGCGACCCCGCCGCCGTCGCGGCGGCGGCCCGGCGCTCCATGGCGGCGCACGTGCGGGCGATGCTCGCGTTCCACCGCGCCGGGGTGCCGACGGTGGATTACGGCAACAACATCCGGCAGATGGCCCTGGAGGAGGGGGTCGCCGACGCCTTCGACTTCCCGGGCTTCGTGCCGGCCTACATCCGGCCGCTGTTCTGCCGCGGCGTCGGGCCGTTCCGCTGGTGCGCCCTCTCGGGGGACCCGGAGGACATCTACCGCACCGACGCCATGGTGAAGCAGGTCCTGCCCGACGACGCCCACCTGCACCGCTGGCTCGACATGGCCCGGGACAGGATCCGGTTCCAGGGCCTGCCGGCGCGGATCTGCTGGGTGGGGCTCGGCGACCGCCACCGCCTCGGCCTCGCCTTCAACGCGATGGTGCGCAGCGGCGCCCTCAAGGCCCCGATCGTGATCGGCCGCGACCACCTCGATTCGGGCTCGGTCGCCTCGCCGAACCGCGAGACCGAGGCCATGCGCGACGGGTCCGACGCCGTCTCGGACTGGCCGCTGCTCAACGCGCTCCTCAACACCGCGTCCGGCGCCACCTGGGTCTCGCTGCACCACGGCGGCGGCGTCGGCATGGGCTTCTCGCAGCACGCCGGCATGGTGATCGTCTGCGACGGCAGCGAGGCCGCCGACCGCCGCCTCGAGCGCGTCCTGTGGAACGACCCCGCCACGGGCGTCATGCGCCACGCCGACGCGGGCTACGCGGAGGCGGCCGACTGCGCCCGCGCGCACGGATTGAGCCTGCCGGGGCTCGCCTGAGCCCGCGCCGCCGGCCCGGAGGCGGGCTGCCCGCCCCCGGCGTCGCGCTCGAAGCGCACGCCGCGCTCGGCCGCGTTGCGCCGCCGGGTCCCTGGCGGGAAGTCCCGCGCCGGACCGGTGCCCGCGCCGGACCGGTGCCCGCGCCGGACCGGTGCCCGCGCCGGCAGGCGGGCGTCCTAGCGCCAGGCCGTCAGGCTCTCGCCGATGCTCTCGATGTCGCCGTTGGCGGCCTGCATGCGGTCCGTCATCTCGCGGGTGGCCTCGCGCTGCGTCTCGACCGCCGCCGTGGCCTGGGTCACGAAGCGCTGCACCGAGCCGATCGCCGTGCTGATCGACGCGAGCGTGTCGGCCACGTTCCCCGACACCGCCTGCATGGCGGCGATCTCCTCGGAGATCCGGGCCGTCGCCACGGTGGCCTGGGTGGCGAGGCTCTTGACCTCGTTCGCCACGATCGCGAAGCCCTTGCCGGCCTGGCCGGCGCGCATCGCCTCGATGGTGGCGTTGAGGGCGAGCAGGTTGATCTGCTCGGCGATCTTCGTGATGGTCTGCACCACCCCGTCGAGGGCCTCGGTGGCGCCCCGCAGGGTGTCGGTCGACTTGTCGGCGGAGCGGGCCTTGTCGTGGATCTCGTCGACCGCGGACTTCGAGCGGTTCATCGCCTCGGCGACGCCCGCCACCGACGTGCTCATCGCGCCGGCCGCGAGGGTCATCGAGCGCACGGTCATGAGCGTCTGCGCCGTGGCCTGGACGGCGCGGTTGCGCGACGCGATGTTGCCGGTCACGTCGACCGTGTACTTGACGATCTTGAACGGCCGGCCGCTGGCATCGAGGATCGGGCTGTAGGTCGCCTGGATGGCGACCGGGCGGCCGTTCTTGCCCACCCGCTCGAAGATCGCCGAGACGTACTCGCCCCGGCGCAGGTTCCGCCAGAAATCCTGGTACTCGCGGGTCGCCGCGAAGGCGCGCTCGACGAACATCTCGTGGTGCTTGCCCCGGACCTCGCCGATCCGGTAGCCCATCGTGTCGAGGAAGTTGTCGTTGGCGTCGAGCAGGAGCCCGTCGAGGTCGAAATGCGCCACCCCGTGCGAGCGGCTGATCGCGTCGATCTGGCTGCCGGAGGCCGCCCTCATGCGCTTCTCGTCCGTCACGTCGGTGGCGAACTTCACCACCCTGACCACCTCGCCCTCCGGTCCGATGATCGGGTTGTAGGTCGCCTGGATCCAGACCTCGCGGCCGTCCTTGCCCCGGCGCCGGAACTCCGCCTGCTGGAACTCGCCGCGGGCGAGCCGGGCCCAGAAATCCGTGTAGTCCCAGCTCCGGGCGACGTCCGGCTCCACCAGCACGCGATGGTGGCGGCCCTGTATGTCCGCCAGCGCGTAGCCGAGCGCGTCGAGGATGTTGCGGTTCGCGTCGAGGATGATGCCGTCCGTCGAGAAGGACATCACGCCCTGCGACTTGCGGATCGCCGTGATCTCGCCGGCGTGGTCGATGGTCCGCAGCTTCTGCTCGGTGACGTCGGTCGCGAGCTTGACGATGCCGACGGCGTCGCCCCGGCGGTTGAGGATCGGGTTGTAGGTGGCCTGGATCCAGATCTCCCGCCCGCCCTTGCCGAGGCGCTTGTACGCGGCGGCCTGGAAGTGGCCCTGCTTCAGCTCCTGCCAGAACCGGTCGTACGCCTCGCCGGTCGCGTCGGTCGCGGAGACGAACATCCGGTGGTGCTGGCCGATCAGCTCGTGCTTCCCGTAGGCGAACAGATCGAGGAAGTTCTGGTTGGCGTCGAGGATGACCCCGTCCATCGACAGCTCGATGATCGCGAGCGACCTGTCGAGGGCATCCAGCCGCGCCGGCGCGCTGCCCGCGCCGGTCTTCCTGTTCACCATGCCAAGCATCGTCTCGCCCCCGCCGACGAGGCGAACATAGGAAACAATGCTTAACGCTACGTAATGAAGATGACTCTAGGTCATGGAACGTCATCGAGCGCCGGCGCGGCGCCGGATGCGGCCGGCGCGGCGCGGTGCGCCCCGGGGGCGGCCGCGAACAAGGCCCGGGTGTAGGCGTGGCGCGGGTTGGCGAAGACCGCGGCGGTCTCGCCCTCCTCCACCACCTGCCCGTTGAGCATCACGACGATGCGGTCGCAGAGCCGGGCCGCGACCCGCAGGTCGTGGGTGATGAACAGGATCGCGAGGTTGAGCCGCGCGCGCACGCCCTCGAGGAGGTCGAGCACCTGCGCCTGGACCGAGACGTCGAGGGCCGAGACCGCCTCGTCGGCGATCAGGAGGTCCGGCTCCATGGCGAGCGCCCGCGCGATGGCGATGCGCTGGCGCTGGCCGCCCGAGAACTCGTGCGGGAAGCGGTCGAGCGCCCCGGCGTCGAGGCCCACGAGGTCCATGAGGTCGCGGGCCCGGGCCCAGGCCGTCTCGCGGGGCGTGCCGTAGTTGAGCGGCCCCTCGACGATCGAGGGGCCGACCCGGCGGCGGGGGTTGAGCGAGCGGTAGGGATCCTGGAAGATCACCTGGACGCGCCGGCGGTGCGGGTGCAGGGCGCGGACCGACAGGCCGGCGATGTCCTCGCCGTCGAGGCGGATCTCGCCGCCGGTCGGGTCGACGAAGCGGGCGATGCAGCGGGCGAGCGTCGACTTGCCGGAGCCCGACTCGCCCACGATGCCGAGGGTCTCGCCGGGCTGGAGCGCCACCGTCACGCCGTCGAGGGCCCGCACGGTGCGCCCGGCCCGGCCGAGCAGGCCCCCGCCGTAGGTCTTCTCCAGGGCCTTCGTGGCCAGCACCGGGGCGACCGGGGCGGGGCGCGGGCGCGGCGGGGGCGGCACCGCGTCCGGCACGGCGGCGATGAGCATCCGCGTGTAGGGGTCCTGGGGGTTGCGCAGCACCGCCGCGGCGCTGCCCTCCTCGACGAGGCGGCCGTAGCGCATCACCGCGACCCGGTCGGCGATCTCGGCGACGACGCCGAAATCGTGGGTGATGAACAGGATGCCGGCGTCGCGCCGCGCCTGGAGCTCCCGCATCAGCTTCAGGATCTGGGCCTGGGTCGTGACGTCGAGGGCCGTCGTCGGCTCGTCGGCGATGATCAGGGCCGGGTCGTTGGCGAGCGCCATGGCGATCATCACGCGCTGGCGCTGGCCGCCCGAGAGCTGATGCGGGTAGGCGCCGGCCATGCGCTCCGGGTCGGGCAGGTGCACGTCCCGCATCAGCGCGAGCACCCGGGCGCGCCGCTCCCGGGCGTTGAGGCGGTCGGCGTGGGCCTCCAGCACCTCGTCGATCTGGGCGCCGACCTTCAGGACCGGGTTCAGGGCCGTCATCGGCTCCTGGAACACCATCGCCATCCGGCTGCCCCGCAGGGCGCGCAGGCGCGCGCGGCCCGCCGCCAGCACGTCCTCGCCCTGGAGCAGGATGCGGCCGCCCGAGGCCCTGAGGATCGGCGGCAGCAGGCCCATCACGGCGTGCGCGGTGACCGACTTGCCGGAGCCCGATTCGCCGACGACGCAGAGGATCTCGCCCGGCGCCACCCGCAGGGACAGGGCCTCCACCGCGTGGGCGCGGTCGCCGACGCGGGGCAGGGGGATCGTGAGGCCCTGGATGTCGAGGACGGGGGCGGTGCTCACCGCAGGCTCCCGACGCGGCGGGCGAGGCGCGGGTCGAGGGAATCGCGCAGGCCGTCGCCGAGGATGTTCACGGCCAGCACCGTCGCGGCGACGCACAGGCCCGGGAACAGGATCACCCAGGGGGCGAGCTGGAACGCCTGCCGGCCCTCCGCCATGATGTTGCCCCAGCTCGGCACCTCGGTCGGGATGCCGGCGCCGAGGAAGCTCAGGATCGCCTCCGTGAGGATCGCCGAGGCGCAGACGTAGGTGCCCTGCACGATCAGCGGCGCGATGGTGTTGGGCAGGATGTGGCGCCAGAGCAGCAGCGGCAGGCGCGTGCCGGCGCCGATCGCCGCCTCGACGTAGGGCTCCTCGCGCACCGTCAGCACGACGCCGCGCACGAGCCGGGCGACCCGGGGGATCTCCGGGATCGTGATCGCGACGATCACCGTCAGGAGGTTGGCCCCCGACAGGGTCACGAGGGCGATGGCGAGCAGGATCGACGGGATCGCCATCACGCCGTCCATGACCCGCATCACCACCGCGTCGAGGAACCGGACGTAGCCGGCGACGAGCCCGATCGCGAGCCCGACCGCCACCGCCACGGCGGCGACCGAGAAGCCGATCATCAGCGAGACCCGGGCCCCGTAGACGACCCGGCTGTAGACGTCGCGCCCGAAGGCGTCGGTGCCGAACCAGGCCGCCCCGGAGGGCGGGCGCAGGCGCAGGCGCGGCCGGAGCTGGACCGGGTCGACGGTGCCGAGCCAGGGCGCCGCCAGGGCCGCCACCAGCACCAGCGCCAGCACGGCGAGGCCGAACAGCACGCCCGGGTGGCGCAGGGCCGGCGGCAGCGCCCAGTCCCGGCGGGCCGGCGCGGGACGGGGCGGCGCCCCGGCCTGGTCGAGGGCGGTCAATAGCGGATCCTCGGGTCGAAGAGCAGGTAGGCGAGGTCGATGCCGAGGTTCACCAGGACGTAGAGGGCGGAGAACAGCAGGATCACGCCCTGGATGACCGGGTAGTCCCGGGCCAGCACCGCGTCGACGGTGAGGCGCCCGAGGCCCGGGAGGTTGAACACACTCTCGGTCACCACGACGCCGCTGATCAGGAGCGCGATGCCGAGCCCGATGACCGAGATCACCGGCACGGCGGCGTTGCGCAGGGCGTGGCGGGTGAGCACGCGGGGCTCGCGCACGCCCTTGGCGCGGGCGGTGCGGATGTAGTCCTCGCCGAGCACCTCGAGCATGCTCGCCCGCGTGGTGCGGGCGATGAGCGCGATGTAGATCACCGACAGGGTCAGGGTCGGCAGGATCAGCCGCTCGATGAAGGGGCCGAAGCCCTGGGCGAGGGACACGTAGCCCTGGACCGGCAGCAGGCGCAGGTTCATGGCGACGCCGAAGATCCAGAGGTAGCCGAGCACGAAGACCGGCACCGAGAAGCCGATCACCGAGAACGCCATGACGCCCCGGTCGACCCAGGTGCCGTGGCGCCAGGCCGCCACCACGCCGAGGGGCACCGCCACCGCTACCGCGAACAGGATGGTGGTGCAGGCGAGGGCGAGCGTCGGCTCGATCCGGTCGCCGATCAGCCGGGCCACCGGCTGGTTCGAGATGATCGAGGTGCCGAGATCCCCGTGCAGCAGGCGCCAGAGCCAGCCGCCGAACTGCTCCAGCATCGGCTGGTCGAGGCCGAGCCGCGCCCGGATCGCCGCGATCTGCTCCGGGGTCGCCGCGTCGCCCGCCAGGATCGCTGCCGGGTCGCCGGGGGCGAGCCGCAGGAGCGCGAACACGATCACCGCCACGACCCCCATCACCGGGAGCGTGGCGGCGAGCCGCCCCGCGATGAAACGGCTCATCATGGCGGCTACTTCTTCTCGATGTTCCAGAACACCGGCGCCGGCCCGTCGAGCACGCCCGTGACCGCGGACCGGTAGGCGAGCGGCGAGGTGTACTGGCCGGTCGGGAAGTAGAAGCCCATCTCGTAGGCCCGCTTCTGCACCGCGGCGGCGAGCTCCTTCTGCTTGCCGGCGTCGGTCTCCCGGGCGTAGGCGTCGCGCAGCGACTCGATCTCGGGATCCTCGGCCCAGCCGAACCAGCCGCCGACCTTGCCCTTGCCGTTCACCCCGACATTGGCGATGGGGTTGAGCATGTCGGCGTTGACCCAGGAGGTGTGGAAGACGTTCCAGCCGCCCTGGTCCACCGGATCCTGCTTGGCGCGCCGGCCGACCAGGGTCTGCCAGTCCATCGACTGCAGGTCGACCTTCATGCCGATGGCGCGCAGCGCCTGGGCGGTCACGGGGGCGAGGGGCGCCACGATGGCGAGGTCGGTGGGCTGCATGATCACCACCGGCCGCCCGTCGTAGCCGCCCTCCTTGAGGAGCTGCTTGGCCTTGGCGAGGTCGGGCTTGGGCGGCGCGCCCGCATCCGTGGCGTTCGGCGTCCCGCAGACGAACATCGCCAGGCAGGGCTGCATGAAGTCCGGGTTGCCGATCTGCGCGTCGAGGTAGTCCTGCTGGTTCACCGCCCACAGCACGGCCTGGCGGATCTTCGGGTTGTCGAAGGGCGGGTTCAGCCAGTTCATGCGCAGCATGCTGGAGAAGCCGAGCTTGTTGTAGTTGTTGATGACGATGCCCTTCTGGCCCTTCAGGACCGGCAGGAAATCGTGCGGCGGCTGCTCGATGTAGTCGATCTCGCCGTTGATGAGGGCGTTCACGGCGGTCTGGTAGTCGGGAATGTTGATCCACTCGACGCGGTCGAGCTTCGCCACCTTGCCGCCGGCGAGCCAGGACGGGGCCTCGGGGCGCGGCAGGTAGTCGGGGTTCTTCTCGTACACGACCTTGAGGCCGGGCTGGAACTCGCCCTTGACGAAGCGGAACGGGCCCGAGCCGATCTCCTCCGGGACGTTGCGGTCGGCAGGCGTCTCGGCCATCCGCCTGGGCATGATGAAGGGCACGTTCGAGGACGGCTTGCCGAGGGACGCCAGCACCAGCCCGTAGGGCTGCTTGAGCGTCAGCGTGAAGGTCTTGTCGTCGGCGGCCTTCAGGGCGGCGGTGTACTCCATGAGCTTCTGGCCCATGCCGTCGCGCTTGCCCCAGCGCTGGATCGACGCGATGCAATCCTCGGAGGTGACGGGCGCGCCGTCATGGAACTTGAGCCCGTCGCGCAGGGTGAACGTGTAGGTCAGCTTGTCGTCGCTGACCTTGTACTCCTTGAGCATCTGCGGCTTGATCTCGAAGTGCTCGTCGGTCGCGAAGAGCGTGTCGTAGATCATGTAGCCGTGGTTGCGGGCGATGTAGGCCGTGGTGATGATCGGGTCGGTGATGCGCAGGCCCGAATGCATCACGACCTTGAGCACCGACTTGCCCTGGGCCGAGGCCGGGCCGGCCGCGCCCGCGAGCGCCGCTCCCACCGCCGCCGCCACGAACCGCCTCGTCAGACCTGCGCGCATGCCATGCTCCCCCCGTCGCGTCCGGCGCCCCCATGCAGGGGGCGGGCCACCCCGCGGCGCGCATCAAGCCGGAGGCGGCGGCCGGTGTCCAGGGGCGGGCGGGATCGAGCCCGGGCGGGCGCCGCCCTCACGCGAGCGTCGCCAGCAGCTCCGCGAACAGCCGCGTCCGCCGCACCAGGCTCTCCACCTCGATATGCTCCTCCAGCGTGTGGTAGCCCCGGCCGATCACCCCGAGCCCGTCGAGGGTCGGGATGCCGAGCGCGCCCGTGAAGTTGCCGTCCGAGCCGCCGCCGGCGCTGCGGTGCGGCAGGGGCTGCCCGAGGGCCTCGGCGAGGCCCCGGGCGGTCTCGTAGAGGGCCATGGCCCCGGCATCCGGCTCCCAGACCGGGCGGGTGACGCCGCGGGTCACCGTGATGGTCACGTCGTCCGCGGTCCCGGACAGGGCCAGCATGCGGGCGACGCCGCGGTCGAGGTCGGCCTGGCGCTTGGCCATGCTCAGGGCCTCGGCCCGGCAGGTCGTGGCGACGCAGTTCACCCACTGCCCGCCCCGCACCACGCCGACGCTGAAGGTGCAGTCGTCGCTGCTCATGGCGTCGACCGCCAGGATGGTGCGGGCCATGGCGCGCACCGCCGAGCGGCCCTCGCCGGGGCGCGAGCCGGCGTGGCTCGGGCGGCCCAGGGCCTCGAGGTCGAAGCGCGCGATGGCGTAGCGCCCGGTGACGACGCCGTTGCCCTCGTGCCCGGGCTCGGGCACCAGCACGACGCGGTGGCGCCGCGCCTCCGCCTCGATCAGGTCGCGGGTCGAGGGGCTGCCGATCTCCTCGTCGGAGGTGAACAGCATCGTGACCGGCAGGGGCGTCGCGACGCCGGCGCGCGCGAGCGCCCGGACAGCCTCGAGCGCGACGAGGTTGCCGCCCTTCATGTCGAGGATGCCGGGGCCGTAGCAGCGCCCGTCCTCGTGCCGCCAGGGCAGGCGCGCCAGGGTGCCGACGGGGTGCACCGTGTCCATGTGGCCGAGGACCAGGATGCCGGGCGCGTCGCCGTCCGGATGGGGGAAGCGGGCGCGCACGCAGTCGCCGAGGCCCATCCGGCCCGGGATGATCTCGATGCGCGCCCCCGCGAGGGCGAGGTCGCGGGCGGCGAGCGCCATCATGCGGTTGACGGCCGGCGCGTCGAAGGTCGGGCTCTCGCACTCGACCCAGGGGCGCAGGGACGCCAGCATCGCCTCGGCGTCGAGGGCGAGGTCAAGGCTCATCGGGCTTCCTCCGCGAAGGGGTCGGCGACCCGCGGCCAGTAGGGGGCGGGGCGCTTCAGGTACGGGATGGCGGCGTAGTCCGGCGGGCAGGCGCCCGGTGCCGCGACGTACAGCACCCGGCTCGCCACCGGCGCGAAGGCGGCGTGGAAGTGCTGCATCGACTTGACCACGACGATCCGCTTGTCGTCGAGCGCGAGGCCGAGCCCCGTGAAGGCGTCGGGCGCGAAGGGCTGCTGGCGGTGCGTGGTGAGCACGAGGTGGAGGCCGTCGGCCTCGACCCAGGCGCTCGGGCCGAGCACGGCGCGCCCGCCGCTGAGCCCCCCTTGCGTGTGGTGCTCCGACAGCCCCCGCACGGTGACGGCGAGGTCGACCGGATCACCCGAGGCGACGCCGCACTTGCCGCCGACCCGCAGGGTGAAGCGGGCGCCGACCCCCGCCTCCCGGCAGATCGCGACCGCGCCCGGGTCCCAGTAGAGCCCGCTCGCGGCGTCGCGCACGCCCCGCTCCACGAGCCGGCGCAGGACCGCGGTGTTGTCCGAGGGCGCCCCGGCCCCGGCATTGTCGGCGATGTCGGCCAGCACCACCGGGCGCGGGTCGCGCGAGGCGAGGGCGGCGTCGATCGCCCCGTCGATGGTGTCGTGGCGCGTCTCCGCCTCCGCGCGCATCGCCCACAGCTCCTCGCCCAGCGTGCGGGCGAGGGCCGCGGCCCGGGCGGCGTCCCCGTCCGCCACCACCAGCATCCTGGCGCCGACCTCGGGCACGTCGCCCCACGGGAAGCCGTGCCCGAACGAGACCGACAGGATGCCGTCGCGGCCCTCGAGCGCGCTCATCCGGTCGACGAAGCGCCGCACCGGCGGGTGGGAGGTCCGCCACATGCTGACCATGCGGCAATCGTGGTAGGCCATCACGGGCCGGATGCGCCCCTCGGCGGCGCCCATCACCAGCCCGTAGAGGTCGCGGGCGCGCTCGGCGATGTCGGTGTGAGGATATTCCTTGTAGATCACCATGACGTCGGCGGCCGCGCGCATCGTCTCGGTCAGGTGGCAGTGCAGGTCGAGCTCGATCCCGACCGTCACCCCGGGGCCGACCATCGCCCGCACCCGCGCGAGGGTGTCGCCCTCGCAATCGTCGTAGCCCTCCGCCACCATGGCGCCGTGCATGAACAGCAGCACCGCGTCGACGGGCAGCGCGGCCTCGAGGTCGGCGAGCAGGGTGTCGCGCAGCTCCTCGTAGACGTCCCGGAGCGTGATGCCGCCGGGCTGCGCGAAGGTGGTGAGGCTCTCCACCACGGCATGGCCGTCGGCCTCCGCGAGGCGGCGCCAGGTGATCGTGCCGAGGTTGCTCAGGCGGGGCGGGTTGCGGCTGCCGTCGCGGCGGGCGTAGTCGGCCAGGAAGGCGGAGCGACCGGTCGGCAGGGGCGCGAAGGTGTTGGTCTCGGTCGCCAGGCCGGCGAGGAACAGCTTTTTCACGCGCACAGGGCTCCTTGGCGTGCGGACGGGCGGCAGAGTTCTGCAATTCGCGCGCCCGCGCAATTCGGGCGGCGGGAAAAACCGCGCAGGCGCGTGTCGGGGCCGGGCCGGCGCGACCGTCCTGAGGCCCGAGCCCGCGCGACGGGCGGCGCCCGCCTGGCGGGCAGTCGAGGGGAGACGGCCATGAAGGTCATGGTGCTGCTGAAGGCCACCCGGGAGACGGAGGCCGGCAAGATGCCGGGCGAGGCGCTGATCGGCGCCATGATGCGCTACAACGAGGACCTGGCGAAGGCGGGCGTGCTCGTCGCCGCCGAGGGCCTGCATCCGAGCGCCCGGGGCGCCCGGATCCGCTTCTCGGGCGAGGACCGCACCGTGGTGGAGGGCCCGTTCGGGGACCCGTCGAGCCTCGTCGCGGGCTTCTGGATCTTCGAGGTCGGCTCGCTCCAGGAGGCCGTCGACTGGGTGCGGCGCTGCCCGAACCCGATGGAGGGCGAGGCGGAGGTCGAGCTGCGCCCGATCCTCGGGGCCGACGATTTCGGGGAGGCGCTGACCGCGGAGCTGCGCGAGCGCGAGGAGCGCCTGCGGGCCGGGGAGGGCCGGCCGGCGACCTGAGCCGGCCCCGGGCGGAGCGGCGGCGCCGGCGCCGCCCCGGGGTCGAGGCCGCCGGGGTCCGGGCCGCCGGATTTCCGGCCGCCGGTGTTCAGGCCGCCGGTGTTCAGGCCGTCCCTTGGCCCGCCGCGAGCCGCTTGCGCTGCACCTTGCCGTTCGGCGTGCGCGGCAGGGTGTCGAGGAACACCACCTCGCGCGGGCACTTGTAGGCGGCCAGCCGCTCGCCGCACCAGGCGAGGAGGGCCGCGCGGTCCGGGGCGGCGCCGCTCCTCGGCACCACGAAGGCGGCGATCACCCGCACGTCGTCGCGCACGGCGAGCTCGGTCACGGCCACCTCCTGCACGTCCGGGTGGCCCGCCAGCACGCTCTCGACCTCGTTCGGCGAGACGCGGTAGCCGAAGGCGTTCATCACGTCGTCGTTGCGGCCCTCGAACCAAACGTAGCCGTCCGCGTCGCAGGAGGCGAGGTCGCCGCCGACGAACCACTCGCCGCGCATCACCGCCGCCTCCTCGTCGGGGCGGTTCCAGTAGCCGAGCATCAGGGCCGGGTCGGAGCGGTGGACCGCGAGGAGCCCGGTCTCGCCCGGCGGCAGGGGCCGGGGCGGGCCCTCGACCGGCAGGATCGCGACGCGGCGACCCGGCTGCGGCCGGCCCGGGGAGCCGGGCTTCACCGGCACGCTCGGGCAGGTCGAGACGTAGGTCGAGATCTCGCTCATCCCGAGCGCCTCGTAGAGGGGCTTGCCGGTGGCGGCCCGCCACTCGGCGAGCAGCTGGGGCGAGAGGGCCTCCCCGGCCGTGATGCCGTGGCGCAGGGAGGCGAGGTCGTGGGCCGGCAGGTCGGCGTATTTCAGGATCTGCCGGTACAGGCTCGGCACGGCCGCGAACAGGGTGGCGCGGTGGGCCGCCACCAGGGCCGGCCAGATCCCGGGGTCGCGCCGGCCGTTGTACAGGACCGTGGTGGCGCCCCGCGCCCAGGGGTCCTGGATGCCGACCCCGAGGGTGTAGGTCCAGTTCATGGTGCCGGCGTGCAGCACCACGTCGTCCTCCCGCAGGCCGAGCCAGTGCTCGTGCATCGGCCGGCGGCCCCAGATCGCGCGGTGGGCGTGCAGCACGCCCTTCGGCCGGCTGGTGGTGCCCGAGGTGTAGACGAGGGTCGCGGGATCGTCCGCGGCGGTGTCGGCGTACTCCGCCAGGGGCGGCCCCGCCCGCAGGCGCGCGACGTCGGCCTGCCGCAGCACGATGCGGCCCCGGCAGGCCTCCGGGTCGAGGGGGCAATCCGCGGCCGCCACGACGGCGGCGGCCCCGGAATCCTGCATCAGGAAGGCCGCCTCGCCGGCGGTGAGCTGGGGCGAGGAGGGCTGCGCCACGAGCCCGGCCGCCAGGGCGGCGAAGTAGACGACGACGTAGTCCGCATCGTTGCCCATGCGGATCATCACGCGGGCGCCGGGCGCGAGGCCGAGGTCCCGCAGGCCGGCGGCGACGCCCCGCACCGCCCGGTCGATCTCCCGGAAGGTCAGCACCTGCGTGCGGCCGCCGTCCCCCGCCAGGACCAGGGCGGGCTTGTCGCCCCGCAGGCGGGCGTTCTCCTCCAGGCAGTAGCGGGCGCCGTTGAAGCGGGGCGGGGGTGAGCGGTCGTCCGGGATGGCAGGCACGGGCGGGAGGCTCCGGGGCGTCGTCGTCGCCCCCTGCTAGAGCAATTCCCGATTGCGGGGAAACCGGTCCGTCGCGGGCGCCCGGTCCCCCGCCGGGGGGCCGCGGCGCCTCAGGACCGGAAGATGCGGGTGTACTGCGTCTCGTGCCGGAACGAGCCGAGGTCGAGCCGCACCGTCGCGGTCCCGGCCGCGTCGAGGGCGAGGCCCTCCACCGCCTCGGCCAGGGCCGCCGCCCGCGGCGTCAGCGCGGCGACGACCCGCGTGCCGGCGCTCTGGCCCACGGGTGCGAGGCGCAGGGAGGCCGAGACGAGGTTCTGCACGAAGGCCGAGAGGTAGGCGGCCAGGACGGTCGGGCGGTCGAGCCCGTGCGCGCCCGCCGCCGCCCCGACGGCGACCGGGTAGGCCACCGGCCCGGCGAGGTGGTCCGCGAGCGCGGCGAGGCGCGGCGTCCCCCAGGCGGCGCGCGTCGCGTCGAGGAACGAGCGGCCCTGCTGGCTCGTCTCGAGGTGCAGCTCCCGCGAGGGGGCCAGCGCGAGGGCGAGGTCGTTCACCGCCGCGAGGGCGGTCGCGTCGCCCGCCGCGGCGGCCGCGTGGGCGTGGGCCGCCAGGATCGCGTCGCTGCGCCCGGCGCCGTGCTCCAGCACGTCGGCGAGCCAGTCCCGCAGGCCGGCCTCGTCGCGCACGTCGCCCGCCTCCACGGCCCATTCGAGCCCGTGCGAGTAGGCGTAGGCCCCGACCGGGTAGCCGGGCGAGAGCCAGGCCAGCAGCAGCAGCGCGTCCCGCACCGTCTCAGCCATGCGGGTGGCCGTGGTGGTGACCGTGGTGGTGGCCGTGGGCCGGCCCGTCCCCGTGCGCGTGGTCCGCCGGGTGGGCGTGGCCGCCCGCGTAGGCCCCGGCCTCCGGGCGGAACGGCCGCTCGACCGGCGTCGCACTGCCGCCCAGGCCCTCCACCATCGCGGCCAGCACGTGGTCGTGGGCGATCCAGAGCGCGTCCTCGCCGATCTCGGCCGGGACGTGACGGTTGCCGATGTGCCAGATCAGACGCTTGAGCGCGTGCGCGCTCGGCGCCCGGATCTCCAGCAGGCGCTCCGGCGCGGCCTCGACCCAGACGAGGCGCCCGTCCTCGAGCCGCAGGGCGTCGCCGTCGTCGAGGACAGCCGGCTCGGCGAGGTCGAGCAGGAACGCGAGGCCGCCGACCCCCCGCATCGCCATCCGGCGCCGGTGGCGGTCGCCGTGGTCGAGCACGATGCGGTCGACGATCTCGCCGGAGGCGAGGTCGGCCCGGCGCACGAGGGCGGTGGCGCGGATCACCGGACCGGCCCGCGCCGGCCGGCGCCCCGGACCGCGCCGCGGCGCAGCGCCGGGCCGGCGTCCCGCGAGGGCGCGCCGCGGGCGGGGGAGCGGGGTTCCGGGGGGCTCTCGTCGGGCAACGGATTCTCCGGGTGGGCGGCGGCGCGGAAGGGAGGAATCGCCCGCGGGACGGCGCGGGCTCAGAACAGGAAGTAGCGCTGCGCCATCGGCAGCACGTCGGCGGGCTCGCAGACGAGGAGCTCGCCGTCGGCGCGCACGTCGTAGGTCTCGGGGTCGACCTCGATCACCGGCGTGGCGTCGTTGTGGATCATGCTCTTCTTCGAGATGCCGCCGCGGACGTTCTCCACCGCCACCATCGGCTTTGCCACGCCGAGCCGCTCGCGCAGGCCCGCCTCCATGGCGGCCTTCGACACGAAGGTGAGGGCGGTCGAGGCCGGGGCGCGGCCGAAGGCGCCGAACATCGGGCGGTAATGCACGGGCTGCGGCGTCGGGATCGAGGCGTTGGGGTCGCCCATGGGGGCGGCCGCGATGGTGCCGCCCTTGATCACGAGGTCCGGCTTCACGCCGAAGAAGGCCGGGGACCACAGCACCAGGTCGGCGAGCTTGCCGGGCTCGACCGAGCCGATGTGGCGCGACACGCCGTGCGCGATGGCCGGGTTGATGGTGTACTTGGCGACGTAGCGCTTGGCCCGCGCGTTGTCGTGGCCCGAGGCGTCCCCCGGCAGGGCGCCGCGCTGGCGCTTCATCTTGTCGGCGGTCTGCCAGGTGCGGATCACCACCTCGCCGACGCGCCCCATGGCCTGGCTGTCCGACGACATCATCGAGAGCGCGCCGAGGTCGTGCAGGATGTCCTCTGCGGCGATCGTCTCCTTGCGGATGCGGCTCTCCGCGAAGGCGAGGTCCTCGGGGATCGACGGGTCGAGGTGGTGGCACACCATCAGCATGTCGAGATGCTCGTCGATGGTGTTGCGGGTGAAGGGCCGGGTCGGGTTGGTGGAGGAGGGCAGCACGTTGGGCAGGCCCGCCACCTTGATGATGTCGGGCGCGTGACCGCCGCCCGCGCCCTCGGTGTGGAAGGCGTGGATGGTCCGGCCCCGGAAGGCCGCGATGGTGTCCTCGACGAAGCCCGACTCGTTCAGCGTGTCGGTGTGGATCATGACCTGCACGTCGTGGGCGTCGGCGACCGAGAGGCAGCAATCGATCGCCGCCGGGGTGGTGCCCCAGTCCTCGTGCAGCTTCAGCGCGCAGGCGCCGGCCCGGATCATCTCCTCGAGGCTCTCCGGCCGCGAGGCGTTGCCCTTGCCCGCGAAGGCGAGGTTCATCGGGAAGGCGTCCGCCGCCTCGATCATCCGGGCGATGTGCCAGGGGCCGGGCGTGCAGGTGGTGGCGAAGGTGCCGTGCGCCGGCCCGGTGCCGCCGCCCAGCATGGTGGTGACCCCGGAATTGAGCGCCTCCTCGATCTGCTGGGGGCAGATGAAGTGGATGTGGCTGTCGAAGCCGCCCGCGGTCAGGATCTTGCCCTCGCCCGCGATCACCTCGGTGCCGGGCCCGACCACGACCGTGACGCCGTCCTGGATGTCCGGGTTGCCGGCCTTGCCGAGCGCCGCGATGCGCCCGCCCTTGAGGCCGACGTCGCACTTCACGATGCCCCAGTGGTCGAGGACGACCGCGTTGGTGATCACCGTGTCGACGGCGCCGGCCGCGTTGGCGAGCTGGCTCTGGCCCATGCCGTCGCGGATCACCTTGCCGCCGCCGAACTTCACCTCCTCGCCGTAGCGGGTGTGGTCGTGCTCGACCTCGACGACGAGGCTCGTGTCGGCGAGCCGGATGCGGTCGCCCGTGGTGGGCCCGAACATGGCCGCGTAGGCGGCGCGCGGCAGGCTCGCGGGCTTTGGGGTGTTGGACATGGGGAGCGCGTTCCGGTCTGGCGGGGGACGGAGGAGGGGCGGGCGGCGGCCCGGCCCGCGGACACGGCGTCCGGGCGGACAGGATGGAGAACCGGCGGCTCGAGGGATCCGGCCCGGGGGCCGGATCCGCCCGGCCCGCCTCAGAGCGTCCCCATCACGTCGCCCCGGAAGCCGTAGACCGCCCGTCCGCCGCCCATCGGCACCAGGGCCACCTCGCGGGTCGAGCCCGGCTCGAACCGCACCGCCGTGCCCGGCGCGATGTCGAGGCGCTGGCCGCGGGCCCGGTCGCGGTCGAAGCGCAGCGCCGGGTTCGTCTCGAAGAAGTGGTAGTGCGAGCCGACCTGGATCGGCCGGTCGCCCGTGTTGGCGACCTCGATCAGCGTGCGC
The DNA here is from genome assembly GCF_003574465.1 of Methylobacterium crusticola. GTDB lineage: Bacteria > Pseudomonadota > Alphaproteobacteria > Rhizobiales > Beijerinckiaceae > Methylobacterium > Methylobacterium crusticola. Next base: position 18,573 of record NZ_QOWC01000049.1, on the reverse strand, counting down.
GGCGCGCCCTCGTTGAAGACGATCTCGCCCTCCGGCGTCGTCACTGCGCCCGGCACCTCCGCGGCGGGCTCGCCGCGGATCGGGTGGTGGACCGTGACGAGCTTGGTGCCGTCCGGGAAGGTCGCCTCGACCTGGATGTCGTGGATCATCTCGGGCACGCCCTCCATCACCTGGGAGGCGTCGAGCACCTGGGCGCCCGCCCGCATCAGTTCGGCCACGGTGCGGCCGTCGCGGGCGCCCTCGACCACGAAGTCGGTGATCAGCGCCACCGCCTCCGGGTGGTTGAGCCGCACGCCCCGGGCCAGCCGGTTGCGGGCCACCAGGGCCGCCATGGCGACGAGGAGCTTGTCCTTCTCGCGGGGTGTCAGCAGCACGGGCGGATCCTCTGGGTCAGGGGTGCCTCCATCCTCCACAAGGCTCGGCCGGGAGGCAAGAACCGAGCCGCCGGCCGGCCCCGGCCGCCGCGCCGGCCCGCGCCGGCTGGGGCGCCGCGCCCGCTCACGTCTGCCACACCCGCGGCATCGGGCGCCCGCGGAACCCCGCGACGATCCGGGCCGCGACCGTCCGCAGGGCGCCGATCTCGGGCGCGAGCAGGCGCAGCGCCATCAGGCCGTTCCAGGCGCTGGCGCCGGCCTCGACGCCGAGGGCCTCGCAGCCGGATGCCGCGAGGAGCGCCCGGGCCTCCTCGAGGCGCGCCTCGGCGTCGGGGGCGACGTGCAGCAGGGTCGCGAGCGCCCGGGCGCCCCCCGCGATCGCGGGCCGGGCCAGCCGGTCGGCCACCGGTCCCTCGAGGCGCAGCGAATCGGCGTAGACGAGGCGGCCCCCGCGCCGGACGCGCCAATGGTCGTGGAGCATCCCCGACCGCACCGTCTCGCCCCGGGCGGCGCGGCCGAAGACCAGGGCCTCGAACAGGGTCAGGCGCGCGTCCGCCGCGAGGTCGGCCTCGAGGCGGCGGACGAGGCGGGCGCCGTCGTACAGGATGGTCTCCTGCGGCAGCCAGGCCAGGGCGGCCCGCGCGTCGAGCGCGAGGGCGACGCGGAGCGCGGTCGTCGGCCCGTCGGAGCGGTAGATCTTCTCCGCCGCCGTGGTGGTCAGCACGACGTCGGTCGCGGGCCCGAGGGCGGCCTCGACCTCGAACGCGTCGCCGCAGGCGATGCCGCCGGCGCTGTTGAGCAGCACCGCCTCGAGGGGGCCGGGCTCCGGCCGCGGCAGGCGCAGGCGCAAGGGGCCGGACTCGGCGAGGTCGCTCACCCGGGTGGCGCCGCTGGACGTCCGGACGACCGCCAGGGCGACGTGCCCGCGCGAGCGCTGGCGCCGCTTCCAGGCGGGATCGGGATCGGCGGGCAGGGACATCGGCGGGGCGCGCGGGCGACGGCGGCGCGCCGTCCCGGCGCTTAGAGCGTAGCCGCACGGTCCCGCGCAAGTCCCCGGCTGCCCGGCGGCGGCGGACCGCGCTAGGATGGGGCCGAGACGCGAGGGAGGCGCCGCACGATGAGCGAGGCATTCGAAGGAGCGGGTCCGGAGGCGGCCACCTGCCGGGTCGTGCGGCCCGGGCCGGATTTCGTCGGCAAGCAGGCGCTGACCTACGCGCCCGCCGTCTCGGCGGAGTCGGTCGGCGCGCGGGGGCTCCACATGCAGCTCGTGACGCTCCCCCCGGGCGCCCGCGCCCGCGCCCACCTGCACGAGGCCCACGAGACCGCCCTGCACGTCCTCACCGGCGTCGCCGGCATGTGGTACGGCGCGCGGCTGGAGCAGCACCTCTGGAGCCGCTCCGGCGACTTCGTCTACATCCCGGCCGGGGTGCCGCACCTGCCCTACAACGCGAGCCGCACCGAGACCTGCACGGCGGTGATCGCCCGCACCGACCCGAACGAGCAGGAGAGCGTGGTGCTGCGGCCCGACCTCGACCCGCTGCGCCCGCCCGACGCCGACGTGATGGCGTGACGCCACCGTGATGGCGTGACGCCACCGTGATGGCGTGACGCCGACGTGATGGCGTGACGGCGCCGGCTCAGATCTCCGTCGGCCGCCCCGCCGCCACCACCAGCAGCCGTCCGTCCCCGAGGGTGCGGGCGGCGGCGCGGCGGATGTCGTCCTGGGTCACGGCGGTGATCAGGCCGTTGCGCCGGCCGATATAGTCGATGCCGAGGCCCTCGAAGGCGACCTGCACGAGCTGGTGGGCGATCTTGGTCGAGGTGTCGAAGCCGAGCGCGTAGGACCCCGTGAGGTAGTCCTTGGCCTTCTGGAGCTCCTCGTCCGAGGGGCCGTCGCCGGTCAGGCGGGCGATCTCCTCGGCGATCACCGCCAGGCACTCGGCGACGCGCTCGTTCTTCGTCGCGGTGTAGCCCCAGGTCATCGCGGCGGCGCGGTGGCTGACGAGCGAGGTGCCCACCGAGTAGGCGAGGCCGCGCTTCTCGCGCACCTCCTGGAACAGGCGCGACGTGAAGGCGCCGCCGCCCAGGATGTGGTTCAGCACGTAGGCCGGGATGAAGTCGGGGTCGCGCCACGCCACCCCGTCGGTGCCGAAGCGGATCACCGATTGCGGCACGTCGAGGTCGACCACGATGCGCCGGCCGAGGCCCGCGATGGCGACCCGCGGCACGGCCGCGAGGGGGCCGCCCTCCGGCAGGGCGCCGAAGGCCGCGTCGAGGGCGCGCGCCAGGGCGTCGGTGCCGATGGCGCCCACCGCCGCGACCTTGACCCGGCCGCGGCCGATGAGGCGCGCGTGCATGGCGACGAGGTCGTCGCGGGTGATCGCCGACACGCTCTCGATCGTGCCCGAGGAGGCGCGGCCGTAGGGGTGGCCCGGATAGGCCTCGGCGAAGAAGCGGCGCGAGGCCATCACGCCGGGGTCGTTCTGCTGGTAGCGCAGGCCGGCGAGCATCTGGGCCCGCACGCGCTCGATGGCGGCCTCGTCGAAGCGCGGCCGGGCGAGCGCCAGCGCCAGGAGCTCGACCGCCTCGTCGGCGTGCTTGACCAGCATCTTGAGCGAGCCGCCGACCGCGTCGGGCCCGGCGTGGAAGTTGAGCTCGATGGCGCGGGCCGCGAGGCGCTCCTGGAACGTGTCGGAATCGTAGTCGCCCGCGCCCTCGTCGAGGAGCCGCGACAGCATCTGGGCGACGCCGGCCTTGCCCTCGGGATCCTGGGCGGCGCCGCCCTCGAAGGTGAACGCGAGGGCGATCAGCGGGACGATGGGCGATTCGACGTGCCAGGCCTCGATGCCGCGGGCCGACAGCACGGCGTGGGCCTGGGTCGGGGAGGAGGGGGAGCTGACGGCGGCAGTGCGGGAGGCGGCGTCTGCCAGGGTCATGGGGACCTCTTGGTCTCTGTGCGTGGCGGGTGGCCGCGTGCGATCGGGCCGCCCGGACGAGGCGTGGCGGGACGAGCCTCCCGGGGACGAGGCTCGCAAGGGGCAGGCTCAGGCGGCCGCCGCGACGAGCGTCGCCGGGGCGTCGGCCTCGCGCGCCTTGACGAGGTAGCCGGTCACCGAGCGGGCCGGGATCAGGTAGCGCTCCGCCACCGCGGCGAGCCGGGCCGCCTGCACCGCCTCGATCTCCGTCGGCCAGCGGCGCACCTCCTCGATGCTCTCGCCGATGGCGAGCGCCGAGCCGTAGATGCGGGCGAGGGACGACTGGCTGTCGGAGGAGTAGATCGTCTCGGCGACGAGCCGGGTCTTGGCCCGCTCGATGGCGTCGGCGGACAGGGCCTCGGCCGGGGCGCGGGCGAGCGCCCGGTCGAGGGCCTCCTCCAGCTTCTCCAGGCTGACGCCCTCGGACGGCACCGCGTAGACCGAGAACCGGGTGTCGTCCATGGCCGAGCCCATGTACCAGGCGCCGGCGTTGACGGCGATGCCCTGCTCCATGACCAGCGTACGGTAGAGGTAGGAGGTCGGCCCGCCGCCCAGCACCTCGGCCAGGAGCTCGAGGGCGTGGCCCTCGCCGCCCTTGGCGGTCATGCAGGAGGGCGTCAGGTAGAGGCGCTGGAGCGTCGGCTGCTCGACCTTGGGGTCGGCGACGCTGAGGCGGCGGGCCGCCCGCGGCTCGGGCTCCCGGGGGCGCAGGCGCAGCGGCCGGGCGCCCCGGGGCGTCACCGCGCCGTAGGTGCCCTCGGCCAGGCGCCGGACCTCGTCGGCGGTGACGTCGCCGGCCACCACCAGGATGGCGTTCTCCGGGGTGTAGAAGCGCCGGTAGTAGTCGAGGGCGTGGACCCGGTTCAGCTCCTCGATCTCGTGCATCCAGCCGATGATCGGGATGCCGTAGGGGTGGTGGACGAAGAGCGAGGCCGCCATCGCCTCGGAGAGCTGCGCCGAGGGGTCGGTCTCGACCCGCATGCGGCGCTCCTCCAGCACCACGTCGCGCTCCGGGGCCACCACGGCGTCGTCGAGGATGAGGCCGGTCATCCGGTCGGCCTCGAAGCGCATCATCGTCTCCAGGTTGTCGCGGGCGACGCGCTGGAAGTAGGCCGTGTAGTCGAAGGACGTGAAGGCGTTCTCCTGCCCGCCGAGGCTCGACACCGCCTTGGAGAAGGCGCCGACCGGGTGGCGCTCCGTGCCCTTGAACATCAGGTGCTCGAGGAAGTGCGCGATGCCCGACTGGCCGAGCGGATCGTCCGCCGAGCCGTTGCGGTACCAGACCATGTGGGTGACGACGGGGGCGCGGTGATCAGGGACCACGACCACGTCGAGGCCGTTGTCGAGCACGAAGGAAGCCACCTCCGGTCCTCCCGCCTCGGCCCGCCCGAAGGGCGCCGCGTCGCCGCGCAGGGTGGCGCCCGGGGATCGGATCGGGCCGGGGACGGTGCGCTTCCTGAATTCGTGCATCCTGATCTACCTTACCGGGCGGTCACGCGTACCGCCCGTGCTGATCGTGGACCGGCTTCGTTTAAGGGTTTGAGCGGCCCACGCGAATCGCTCAAGCCCGCCACCGGCGTCGTGGGCCCTTGGACACCGTGTTCTAGAGCATTTTGTGGCAGGTGGGAGCCGAGGACTGCGCAGAAATGCACCCAGCGCAGACCGGCCCCGATCTCCACCAATCGAGGCCCGGCCCGGCGCCACGCCACAGCTTGACGCTGATCTGGTCAAGCCGAGCTTCGGGGCGTCGCACCTTGGCGGCGGCGCGGGCACCGGGACCGGAGCGCTGCGGCAGGCAGGCGGGCACGGGGATCCGCCCCGCCCGGACGGGGCGCCCGGCACTAAAATGCGTCTGGCACGAACGCCGAGGCCCGCCCCCGCGGTCGGGCGGGGACGGGCCTCGGCGCGGGGCCCGCGGGGAGCGCGGGGCGGGGCCGCCTACTGGCGGGAGCGCAGGTAGGTGCGCGGATCCGCCTCGTCCTTGTCGTTGATCGGCATGCCCTTCGGGCCGCTGTCGGTGCGGGCGAGCTTGCCGTTCGGGGGCTTGCGGTAGCCCGTCGGCGGATCCGTCAGGGTGTCGCGGGTGGGCTCGATGTCCGAGGCGCTCGCCTCGTCGTCCCGGCGGCCCTGGAAGAGCTGGAGCGGGTTGACCCAGAACGATTCCTTGACGTTGTCGCCGGGCTTGTAGGTCGGCTCGGTCGGCACGCCCGCGCCCTCGCGGCGGCCGGCGCGCATCTCGTAGACCGACAGGGTGGTGTTGTTGTCGTTCATGCGGCCCTGCTCGCCGCGGGTGATCGGCTTGCGGGCGTCGGCGGCCCGCCGCTCGCGCGCCGCCGTCTCGGGGTCCGTCGGCCATTGCGGGTTGGCCTCGCGCACGGCGTTGCGCGGCACCGGCGGGGGCAGGGCGGTCTTGTCGAGCTTCGGCGGCAGCACCAGCGGCGCCCGCTCCCGGTAGGTGATCATCGGGCGCTCCGGCTCGATGAGGCCGATGGACGAGAGCGCGTTCTTCATGGCGACGCCCTCCTGGGCGCTCGCCGCGCCGGCGGCGGTCAGCCCGGCGGCCGTCAGGGCCGCGAGAAACGTGCGATGGTCTATCATGCTGGCCCCTGCGCTGGTCCGCCCCGTCGTCCCGTCCGGCGTGGGGGCGGTTTCGGGCGAACGTAAGGCGCAGCGGGCGGCGGGCGCAACGACGGCCGCGCCTGTGACGGCCGCGACACACAGGCGACGGCTCAGGCGCGCCCGCCGGCATCCGCCGGCCGGCGCCGCTCGAGGACGAGGCCGTCGTACAGGAGGCCGGCGACGCCGAAGACGATGCCCGCATCGGCCACGTTGAACACGTACCAGGACCAGGCGCCGGCATGCAGGTGGACGAAGTCGAACACCGCCCCGTAGGCGGCCCGGTCGACGGCGTTGCCGAGGGCGCCCCCGACGATGAGGCCGAGGGAGGCCGCGAGGAGGCGCGACCCGGCCCGCGCCATCCAGGCCGCGAGCGCCACCGACGCCGCGAGGGAGATCCCCACCAGCGCCCAGCGTCCGAGGGCGCCGTCCTGCTGGAACAGCCCGTAGGAGACGCCGTGGTTCCACACCACGACGAGCTGGGCGAAGGGCGCCAGCACGACCGGCTGGCGCACCGGCAGGTCGGCGAGGAACAGGAGGCCGAGCTTGCTCGCCTGGTCGAGGACCAGCGTCGCCAGGGCGACGAGGAGGCCGACGGGGAGCGGGCGCATCCTACTCCGCCGCCCGGGCGGCGTGCCGGGCGTCCCACTCGCGCAGGGCAAGCGCGTCGCGCGGCGTCACGTCCGGGTAGTCCGGATCGGCGCCGACGCTCTCGCTGACCTTCCACGAGCGGGCGCACTTGCGGCCCCGCGCCAGCGCCGGCACCACGGCCACGCCCCGGACCTCGTCGAGCCGGAACGCGTCCGCCGGGCCCTCGCCGGTCTCGACGGCGATGTCGGAGGTGATGCAGACCTCCGCGAAGTCGATGCCCTCGAGGCTGGCGCGCAAGTCCGGATCGGCGACGAAGACCCGCGGGGCCGCCTCCAGGCTCGCCCCGATGCGCTTGGCGGCCCGCTCGATCTCGAGGGCGCCCGTCACCACCCGGCGCACCCGGCGGATCTTGGCCCAGCGCCGCGCCAGCGCCTCGTCGCGCCAGGCCGCCGGCGTCTCCGGCAGGGTCTCGGTGTGGATTGTGCCGTCCTCCGACGGGGTGCGCGACAGCCAGGCCTCCTCGGCCGTGAAGGCGAGGACGGGCGCGAGCCAGACCGTCACCCGCCGGAAGGTCTCGTCGACCACGCTCAGGCTGGCGCGGCGCACGGGCGACGACAGGGGGTCGCAGTAGAGCGCGTCCTTGCGCACGTCGAAGTAGAACGACGACAGGTCGCCGGTCATGAAGCCGTTGAGGAGCGCCACCGCGCGCTTGGTGTCGAAGGTCCGGTAGGCGTCGCGGATCTCGGCGTCGAGCTCGGCGAGGCGGTGCAGGATGAAGCGCTCGAGCTCCGGCATGTCCGCGGCCGCCACCCGGTCGTCCGGCCGGTGGTGGGCGAGCGTGCCCAGCATCCAGCGCAGGGAGTTGCGCAGCTTGCGGTAGGTCTCCGAGAACGTCTTGATGATCTCCGGGCCGATGCGCAGGTCGTCGGTGTAGTCCGAGGCCGCCACCCACAGGCGCAGGATGTCGGCGCCCGAGCCCTTGATCACGTCCTGGGGCGCGACGACGTTGCCCTTCGACTTCGACATCTTCTCGCCCCGGGGGTCGAGGACGAAGCCGTGGGTCAGCACCACGTCGAAGGGCGCGCGGTCGCGGGTGCCGCAGGATTCGAGCAGCGAGGAGTGGAACCAGCCCCGGTGCTGGTCGGAGCCCTCGAGGTACATCACCGCGTCCTCGCCCCCGTCGCGCCGGCGCCGGATGCCGGAGAGGCCCGGGAAGTGGACGGGATCCTCGAGCGTGAAGGCGTGGGTCGAGCCCGAGTCGAACCAGACATCGAGGACGTCCGCGACCTTCTCGTAGTCGGCCGGGTCGTGCGAGGGCGCGAGGAACCGGGATCCGTCGGCATCCGCGAACCAGGCGTCGGCGCCCTCGGCCGCGAAGGCCTCGATGATGCGGGCGTTCACGGCCTCGTCGCGCAGGATCTCGCCGGTCGAGCGATGCACGAACACCGTGATCGGCACGCCCCAGGCGCGCTGGCGCGACACCACCCAGTCCGGCCGGTTGGCGATCATGCCGGTGATGCGGTTGCGGCCCTGCGGCGGCACCCACTCGGTCCGGGCGATCTCCCGCAGCGCGACGGCCCGCAGGGTCTCGTCCCCGAGCGCCGCCACCGGCGCGTCGAGGGCGATGAACCATTGCGGCGTGTTGCGGAAGATGACGGGCTTCTTCGAGCGCCAGGAATGCGGGTAGCTGTGCCGGAGGGTGCCGCGGGCGACCAGCGTGCCGGCCTGCGTGAGGGCCGCGATCACCGCCTTGTTGGCGTCGCCCTTCTCGCCCTTGTCGGTGAGCACGCGGCGCCCGGTGAGGCCCGGCGCCGCCTCCGTGAGGGCGCCGTCGGCGTCGACCGCGTACGCGATGGCGGTCTCGATGCCGCGCTCGCGCAGGGCGCGGCCGCTCGCCATCCAGAGCTCGAAATCCTCGCGGCCGTGGCCGGGGGCGGTGTGGACGAAGCCGGTGCCGGCCTCGTCCGTGACGTGGTCGCCCTCGAGCATCGGCACCGCGTGGCCGTAGCCCGGGTTCCAGGCCGCCAGGGGATGGGCGAGCGTCAGGCCCGCGAGCGCCTCGGCCGGAACCTCCGCCACCCGCTCGTACGCCTCGACGCGGGCGGCCTTGAACACGTCGCCCGCCAGTTGGTCAGCAACAACGTAACGAACACCAGGTTGAGACCAGTTCTCTTGAGGAGCAGCAACGACACGGTAGAGTCCGTAAGATACCTTGCGCGAGTAGGCGACGGCGCGGTTGGCCGGGATGGTCCAGGGCGTGGTGGTCCAGATGACGACGCGGGCGCCGGCGAGGTCGGGCGCGCCCGGGGCGGCGACGACCGGGAAGGCGGCCCAGATGGTGTCGCTGACGTGGTCCTCGTACTCGACCTCGGCCTCGGCGAGGGCGGTCTTCTCCACCACCGACCACATCACGGGCTTCGAGCCGCGGTAGAGCTGGCCCGTCATCGCGAAGGTCATCAGCTCGCGGGCGATCTGCGCCTCGGCCGGGAACGCCATCGTGGAGTAGGGGTGGTCCCAGTCGCCCGTGACCCCGAGGCGCTTGAACTCCTCCCGCTGCACCCCGAGCCAGTGCTCCGCGAAGGACCGGCACTCGCGCCGGAACTCGACCACGGGCACCTCGTCCTTGTTGCGGCCCTTGGCCCGGTACTGCTCCTCGATCTTCCACTCGATCGGCAGGCCGTGGCAGTCCCAGCCCGGCACGTAGTTCGCGTCGGCGCCGAGGGCGCCCTGGGTGCGCACCACGATGTCCTTGAGGATCTTGTTCAGCGCCGTGCCGATGTGGATGTGGCCGTTGGCGTAGGGCGGGCCGTCGTGCAGCACGAACTTGCGCCGGCCCGCCGCGGCGGCCCGGATGCGGCCGTAGAGGTCGATGCGCGCCCAGCGCGCCAGGATCTCGGGCTCGCGCTGGGGCAGGCCGGCCCGCATCGGGAAGTCGGTGCGGGGCAGGAACAGGGTCTCGGAGTAGTCGCGCCCGGCGGCGGGCTGAGGTTCGGTCATGGTCGTCAAGGGCTCGTCTGGCGGGCGCCGGCGGCGAGGGGCGGCCCGGGGCACCGGAGGGATCGCGGCGATCGGGCCCGCGGCGATCGGCGGACATCCCGGCCTCCGCGCGGCCGCCGTCGCGGCCCTCAGGCGGAAGCCGGGCTCGTAATTCGCCGGGTCGAGGCGCCGCGCGGGTGCGATACGGTCATCCGGCGCTTCTAGCAGTGGCGGCGGGGCGGGGGAAGCGCCGCGATCGCATCCGCGGCCGGAGCCGCCCCCCGCCCGGGAACGCGGACGGGCCGGACCGGATTGGTCTGTCGCGGCGCCGCGCGCCCCGCACGATCCTTGAGGGACCGCCATGAGCCCGCTTCCGACGAGGACGCCCTCGCCCCGCCTCGCGCTCGCCGCGCTGCCGCTCGCGATCCTGCTGGCCGGCCCGGCCGGCGCCCGCGACCGCCCGCCGGCACCGAGCGCGATGTCCGGCGACGTCGACGCGACCGGCACCGTCACGCCCGCCGACCCGGTGCTGATCCCGGAGGCCGACGGCGCCCGGGCGCGGGGAGGCCGGGCACGCGGGCCCGAGGGCCCCGCCCGGGCGGACCGGAACCGCCGCGACGTCACCGGGCCGGCCCGCGAGCTGGTCCCGGACTAGGCCGGGCCGCAGGCCCCGGCCGTGCGGGGCCGGCTCCGCGGCGTCAGCCCAGCATCGAGGGCGTGCGGTCCTGCGCCAGCAGGCGCCGCGCCGCGGCGGCGTCCTCGTGCATGCGGGCCACCAGGGCCTCGGCGCTCTCGAAGCGGACCTCGCCGCGGATCCAGCCGGCGAACTCCACCTGCATCCGCTGCCCGTAGAGGTCGCCGGCGAAATCGAACAGGTAGGTCTCGAGGAGGGGGGCGCCGTCGTCGAAGGTCGGGCGCCGGCCGTAGCTCGCCACGCCGTCGCGCACCTGCCCGTCGGCGAGCCGGGCGCGCACCGCGTAGATGCCGTGGGCGAGGCCGCAGGAGCTCAGGCTCAGGTTGGCGGTCGGGAAGCCGAGCACGCGGCCGCGCTTGTCGCCGTGGCGCACCTCGCCCTCGACGAACCAGCGGTAGCCGAGGAGGTGGTTGGCTGACGCGACGTCCCCGGCCTCCAGGGCGGCCCGGATGGCACTCGAGGAGACCGGGGCCTCGCCGCCCCCCGCCGCCACCGCCGGGACGACCCGGCAGGCGAGCCCGTTCTCGGCGCAGAGCGCCTCCAGGACCGCCGGCGTGCCCTCCCGGCCGCGGCCGAAGTGGAAATCGTGCCCGATCACCACGCCGGAGAGGCCGAGCTCGGCCCTGAGCAGGCCGGCCACGAAGGCCGCCGCCCCGGTGCCGGCCAGCCCCGCATCGAAGCGGCGCACGAACACCCCGCCGATCCCGAGCCGGTGCAGCACCGCGAGCTTCTCCGCCTCGCCGGTGAGGCGGAACATCGGGCGGCCGGGCGCGAAGAACTCGCGCGGGTGCGGCTCGAAGGTGAGGACCGCGCTCGGGCGACCCGACGCGGAGGCGAGCTCCCGGACCGTCGCGATCAGGGCCCGGTGGCCCTGGTGGATGCCGTCGAAGTTGCCCAGCGCCGCGACCGCGCCGCGCAGGGGCGCGGGCACCGGCTCGCCGTCGCGGTGGACGACCAGGGGCGCGACGGAGGACGGGATCGGTGCGGCGACGGGGCGTGCGGCAGTCTCGTCGCTCGACGGCATGAAGGTCCGACCGGTTGGGCGCTGCGTGGTCCGCGTCCCGGCGTCGGGGCCGCGAGGCCCATCCCGCGGGAGGCGGCGCGACCCTGTCGAAAACCGCCCGGAGGGTCAAGGCGGGCCGCGGTCCAGGCGCGGCCGCCTTGACCTAAGGTCGCGCGGGGACCCGGGCCGGACGGCCGCTTTAACTGCTTCGCAACGGGCAGCGATTACATATCCGGGTCGGAGGCGCCGCCCGGCGCTTCGCCTCATGATCGAAGCGGGGCTCGTCGCGACGGGGATGCGTCGCGCCCGCGAACGGAGCCGGACCCATGGCCCTTGACCTCGGCATGCCGATCCTCGTCGTGGACGACTACCAGACGATGGTCCGCATCATCCGCAACCTGCTGAAGCAGCTCGGCTTCGAGGACGTCGACGACGCCTCGGACGGGACGGGCGCGCTCGCCAAGCTCAAGCAGAAGAAGTACGGCCTCGTGATCTCCGACTGGAACATGGAGCCGATGACGGGCTACGAGCTCCTGCGCCACGTGCGGGCCGACGACGCCCTGCGCACCACGCCCTTCATCATGGTCACGGCCGAGTCGAAGACCGAGAACGTGATCGCCGCCAAGAAGGCCGGCGTGAACAACTACATCGTCAAGCCCTTCAACGCCCAGACGCTGAAGACCAAGATCGAGGCCGTCTGCGGCGCCTGAGCCGGCGGGTGCGGGCACCGCCGGGACCGCGGCCCCTCGGGTTCGAGGGGGCGGGCCCCGGCCGCAGGGCACCCGGTGATCGCCCGGGTCGGCACGCTGGAGCGGATACGTGCTCAGGCAGACGAAGCAAGGCCTCGTTTCATCCCTCGTCCGACTGATCGGAGGCCAGCCTCCCGTGCCACGCACACCCAATGCCCGCCGCGGCGAGCCACCTCCGTCGCCGGCGAGGCCCGCCATGGCGGTGAGCGAACTCATCGAGATCGCCGACTACATCACCAAGCTCAAGCGCGGGATCGCGGCCCTGCGGGCCCAGGAGCTGACGCGCGACCGCATCCCCATGGCGCACGACGAGCTCGGCAGCGTCGTCACGGCCACCGCCAGCGCCACGAACTCCATCATGGAGGCGGCCGAGGCGATGATGGTGATCGAGGCCCGGACCCTCGACGAGTACCGGGCGCAGGTGGAGGCCCGGATCAACGACATCTTCGAGGCCTGCGCCTTCCAGGACATCACCGGCCAGCGCATCTCCAAGGTGGTGGATGCCCTCGGCCAGCTCGAGAAGCGCCTCTCGCAGTTCTCGACCCTCGTCAACGTCCGCGACGGCGAGGCCGAGGTGGACGCCGAGGAGGCGCGGCGCCAGGCGCGGCGCGAGACGCTGCTGCTGAACGGGCCGCAGCTCAAGGGGCCGGCGACGCCCCAGGACGCCATCGACGCGCTGTTCTCCTGAGCGACCGGCGCGGCGCCTGCCGACGCGGCGCCAGCCGGCGCGGCGCTCACCAGCGCAGGACGTCCACGACGGCGTCCGGATGGACCGGCTGCGCCGCGAGCCAGCCGGCGACGTCGCCGAGCTTCGCGCCGGCCTCGACGCCGAGCTCCGCCGCGTGGATGCCCCGCGCCACCAGCACCGAGACGATGCCGTAGGCCCGGGCCCCGGCGATGTCGGTGCGGATCGCGTCGCCCACCGCCATCACCCGGTCCCGGGGAAGGGGGGCGCTCCCGTCGAGCGCCGCGGCCGCCGCCACCGCCGCCTCGTAGACCGGGACGTGGGGCTTGCCGGCGTAGATCACCGTGCCGCCCATGCTCTCGTAGAGGCTCGCGATGGCGCCCGCGCACGGGATCAGCCTGGCGCCGCGCTCCACCACCAGGTCGGGATTGGCGCAGATGATCGGGACGCCGCGGGCCCGCCAGGGCTCCAGGCGCGCCCGGTAATCCTCGGCGGTCTCGGTCTCGTCGTCGAGGAGGCCAGTGACGACCACGTGGGCGGCGTCGTCCGGACCACCGCGGCGCAGATCCAGGCCCTCGAAGATCGGCAGGTCCCGGTCCGGGCCGAGGTGGTGCATCGGGGCGTCGGCCCGCTCCGCCATCAGCGTCCGGGTGAGGTCGCCCGAGGTCACGATGGCGTCGTAGGCCGAGCGCGGCACGCCGAAGGCGTCGAGCAGCACCTGCACGGCGCTCCCGGGACGGGGGGCGTTCGAGACCAGCACGACGCGGCGCGGCCGCTCGCCGGGCAGCGCGCGGAACCGGGTCAGGGCCTCGCCCGCCGCCGGGTGGGCGCGCACCCCGTCGTGCAGCACCCCCCAGACGTCGCACAGGATCAGGTCGAAGCGCGGGGCGAGCGCGCCGATCCCGTCGAGGACCGGGACCGGGCCGGGTTCGTGCGCCACAATCGGTTCAGCCATTCGTCGCACCAATTTTGCTGCATTGCAGCATTGCAGGGCGCCCCGGCTTAGTCGCCCGGGATGGGAAACGCAATCGCCCGGGCCGCCGGGCCGACGAAGTCTCGGCGGGCGCGCGCGGACGTTGCGTCAGCTCCGGGCGCCCACCCGCCCTCGGACTGGAGGCTCGGGCCCGGGCGCGCCCTCAGAGCAGCACCATCCGGTCCACGTCCACGAGCCCGCGATCGGTGATCTTCAGGTGGGGAATCACCGGCAGCGGCAGGAAGGCGACCTGCAGGAACGGCTCCGGCAGGGTGCAGCCGAGGGCGCGGGCGGCCGCGCGCAGGGGAAGGAGCGCGTCGCGCACGGCCTCGAAGGGCAGGTCGCTCACCAGGCCGGCGATGGGCAGCGGCAGCTCGGCCAGGACGGCGCCGCCCTGCGCCACCACGAAGCCGCCCTGGAGGGCGATCAGGCGGTTGACCGCGAAGGCCATGTCGGCGTCGTCGGCCCCGACCACGCAGAGGTTGTGGCTGTCGTGGCCGACCGAGGAGGCGATGGCGCCGCGCCGCAGGCCGAAGCCCTGCACGAAGCCGCGCCCGATGCTCCGGGTGCCGTGGCGCGCCACGACCGCGACCTTGACGACGTCCCGGGCCGGATCGCAGGCGGCCGCGCCGTCCCGCGCCGGCAGGGTCAGGCGCCGGTGCTCGGTGATGATCCGCCCCGGCACCACGCCGATGACGGAGGTCTCGCGGGCGCCCGGAGCGTCCACCCGGAAATCGTCCGGCGTCACGGGCGCGGCCCGGACGCTGTCCCGCCCCGGGGCCGGGATCCGCGGCCGCGCGGCGAAGACCGCGTCGTCGACCGGTCGCCCGCCCGCGATCACGCCCGCGACCGCGCAGGCGGCGAGGTCGTCCAGGAGCACGATGTCGGCGCGCCGGCCCGGGGCGATCAGGCCCCGGTCGGTGAGCCCGAAGGCGGCGGCGGCGCTGAGGGAGGCGGCCCGGTAGGCGGCGAGCGGCGGCACGCCGAGGCCGATCGCGGTCCGGATCAGATGGTCGAGATGTCCCTCCTCGGCAATGTCGAGGGGGTTGCGGTCGTCGGTGCAGAAGGCGAGGAACGGCGAGGTCCCGACGGTCAGGAGGGGGGCCAGCGCGTGCAGGTCCTTCGAGACCGATCCCTCGCGGATCAGCACCGTCATGCCCTTGCGGATCTTCTCCAGCGCCTCGGCCGCCGAGGTGGCCTCGTGGTCGGTGCGGATGCCCGCCGCCGCGTAGGCGTTGAGCGCCAGGCCCGACAGGAGCGGCGCGTGGCCGTCGACGTGGCGGCCCGCGAAGGCGTCGAGCTTGGCGAGGCATCCGGGGTCGCCCGCGAGCACGCCCGGGACGTTCATGAACTCGGCGAGGCCGAGCGCCCGGGGATGGTCGCGGTAGGCCGCGAGGTCCCCCGCCTCGATGCGGGCGCCCGCGCTCTCGAGATCCGTCGCGGGCACGCAGGAGGAGAGCTGGACCCGGATGTCCATCACGGTCTCGCCCGCCGCCGCGAGCGCGTAGTCGAAGGCGGCGGTGCCGAGCACGTTGGCGAGTTCGTGCGGGTCCCAGATCGCCGTGGTGACGCCCCGCGGCAGCACGCAGCGGTCGAACTCGTGCGGGGTGATGAGCGAGGATTCGATGTGCAGGTGGGTGTCGATGAAGCCCGGGACCGCGATGCGCCCGCCCGCCTCGATCACCCGCCCGCCCTCGTAGCGCCCGTAGGTGCCCACGACCGTGTCGCCGCAGACGGCGATGTCGGTCTCGGCGAGGTCGCCGGTGACGAGGTCGAGGAGGCGGGCGCCGCGGATCACCAGGTCGGCGGGCGCGCGCCCCGCCCCTTGCGCGATCCGGCGGGCGAGCGGGTCTGACATCGGGGGATCCCTCCGGGAGGCGGGCGGCGCGCCAGCTTCGCAGAGGGGCCGGGTCCGCGCCAGACCGGCCGGCGCCTCAGGCGTCCGTCACCCCGGCGGCGTCCTGGGCCTTCAGCACCTCGGGACGGGGCATCGAGATGATGTTGTAGCCCGAATCGACGAAATGGACCTCGCCGGTGACGCCGCCCGAGAGCGGCGAGAGCAGGTAGAGCGCCGAGCCCCCGACGTCGTCCAGCGTCACGGTGCGGCGCAAGGGGGCGTGGGCGTTCTGGTGGTTGAACATCAGCCGGGCGTCGGCGATGCCGGCGCCCGCCAGGGTCCGGACCGGGCCGGCCGAGAGGGCGTTGACCCGGATGCCGTCGGGCCCGAGGTCGGCGGCGAGGTAGCGCACCGAGGCCTCGAGGGCCGCCTTGGCGAGGCCCATGACGTTGTAGTTCGGCATCACCCGGCTGGCGCCGCCGTAGGTCAGCGTCAGGAGCGCGCCTCCGGGCCGCATGCGCCGGGCCGCCCGCTGGGCGACCTCCGTGAAGGAGAAGCAGGAGATCACCATGGTGCGGGAGAAGTTCTCCCGGGTGGTGACGTCGACGTAGCGGCCCTTGAGCTGCGCCTTGTCGGAGAAGCCGATGGCGTGGACCACGAAGTCGAGACCCTCGGGCCAGGCCCGGTCGAGCGCCGCGAAGGCGGCGTCCACGCTGGCGAGGTCCTCGACGTCGCACGCCAGCACGATGTCCGAGCCCAGGGAGGCGGCGAGCGGCGCGACCCGGCGCCCCAGCGCCTCGCCCTGGTAGGTGAACGCCAGGGCCGCGCCCTGCGCGGCCAGCGTCCGGGCGATGCCCCAGGCGATGGAGTGGTCGTTCGCGACGCCCATCACGAGCCCGCGCCTGCCTGCCATCAAACCTGTCACGCCAGCCGTCCTCCCGTCCCGGCGCGGTGCCGGCGGCCCGGCCTTACCCGCCCGGCCGCCCCCTTGTCCACCGCGGCCCGGATCAGGCGTCGACGTGCTTGAGCACCAGCGTGGCGTTGGTGCCGCCGAACCCGAAGGAATTGGTCAGCACGTGGCCGAGCCTGGCCCCGTCGACGCGCTCGCGCAGGATCGGCATGTCGGCGAAGGCGGGGTCGAGCTCCTCGATGTGGGCGCTCTCGCAGATGAAGCCGTTCTGCATCATCAGCAGGGAGTAGATCGCCTCCTGCACGCCGGTGGCGCCGAGGGAGTGGCCGGTCAGCGACTTGGTGGCGGCGATGGGCGGGCAGGCCGCGCCGGTGCCGAACACCTCGCGGATCGCCTCGATCTCCTTGTCGTCGCCGACCGGCGTCGAGGTGGCGTGGGGGTTGATGTAGTCGATCCGGGCGCCCTTCAGGCCCTCGATCGCCTGGCGCATGCAGCGCACGGCGCCCTCGCCCGAGGGCGCCACCATGTCGTGGCCGTCCGAGGTGGCGCCGTAGCCCGCGACCTCGCCGTAGATGCGGGCGCCCCGGGCGCGGGCGTGCTCGAGCTCCTCGAGCACCAGCACCCCGGCGCCCCCCGCGATCACGAAGCCGTCGCGGGCGACGTCGTAGGCGCGCGAGGCCCGGGCGGGCATGTCGTTGTACTTCGAGGACATCGCCCCCATGGCGTCGAACAGCACCGAGAGCGTCCAGTCCAGCTCCTCGCAGCCGCCCGCGAAGATGATGTCCTGGCGGCCGCCCTGGATGATCTCGGCGGCGTTGCCGATGCAGTGGTTCGAGGTCGCGCAGGCCGAGGAGATCGAGTAGTTCACGCCCCGGATCTTGAACCAGGTGGCGAGCGTCGCCGACGCGGTGGAGGACATCGCCTTAGGCACCGCGAAGGGCCCGACGCGCTTGGGACCCTTGGCCCGGGCGACGTCGGCGGCCTCAACCAGGGCCTTCGTCGAGGGACCGCCCGATCCCATGATGATGCCGGTGCGCTCGTGCGAGACCTCGGCCTCCTCGAGGCCGGCGTCCCGGATCGCCTGCTCCATCGCGACGTGGTTCCAGGCGGTGCCGCCGCCGTGGAAGCGCATGGCCCGGCGGTCGACCACCGCCTCGGCGTCGAGCGTCGGGGCCCCGTAGACCTGGCTGCGGAAGCCGTGGGCCGCGAAATCCTCGGCCCGGGTGATGCCGGAGCGCGCCTCGCGCAGGGACGCCAGCACCTCCTGCGTGGAATTGCCGATGGACGAGACGATGCCCATCCCGGTGATCGCCACACGCCTCATGATCGTCGGAACCCTCCGGAGCGGCGCCCGGAGGCGCCACGCGGGTGTCACCTAGGCTCCCGGAGCCGTAATCTCAACCGCCCATCCGGGGGAAGGCTCCCGATTCCGCGCGATCGCGGCGGGCGCCGCGGCGCTAGCCGCCGGCGGGCGCGGCCGCCTGGAACAGGCCGACCCGCAGGTCCTGCGCCTCGTAGATGCGCCGGCCGTCCGCCTCGAGCCAGCCATCCGCGATGCCGAGCACGAGGCGGCCCTGGCGCACGCGCTTCAGGTCGACGCCGTAGACGACCCGGCGGACGCTCGGCAGCACCTGGTCGCTGAACTTGACCTCCCCGACCCCGAGGGCGCGGCCGCGCCCGGGCGAGCCCAGCCAGCCGAGGAAGAAGCCGACCAGCTGCCAGAGCGCGTCGAGGCCCAGGCAGCCCGGCATCACCGGGTCGCCCTGGAAGTGGCAGGGAAAGAACCAGAGGTCGGGCCGCACGTCGAGCTCCGCCCGGACGTGCCCCTTGCCGTGGGCGCCCCCCTCCCGGCCGACCGACACGATGCGGTCGAACATCAGCATCGGCGGCAGCGGCAGCTGCGCGTTGCCGGACCCGAACAACTCGCCGCGGCCGCAGGCCAGCAGCTCCTCGTAGGAGAAGCGGGTGGGCCGGGCCGGGGCCTCGGCGGCGGGCGGCGCAGTGGGCTGGTCGGCGGACATGGAGGGAGCGAGATCCTCGTGGCGGCGGGTGTGGCGGGATTGCGCCGGCGCCGGCGCGCGGGCTGCCCGGCGCCGGCCGGCGCCTCGTTAGCATAGGGCGTCAGCGGGTTCAAAGCTGGCCCGGATCGACGGCGCCGGCGCGGACGCCGCGACCCGGGGCGCCCGCGCG
>NZ_KZ984612.1 GCF_003574465.1 Methylobacterium crusticola | reverse complement strand
GCCGGCGCCCATCGCCTGTTCCTGCCCCCCTTACAGCCCCGATCTGAGCCCGATCGAGCAGCTCGTCTCAAAGCTCGAGCATCTCACCCGACAGGGCGAGCCCGGAACCGTCGAAGCCACTCGGCGGCGCGTCGGACGCGTCCTCGATCTCGTCGCGCCCGACGCATGCTGAATGCCATGCCGTGCCGTACGTGCTACGCGGCGGCGTGTCCTGCAGGCTTCTCCCGCATGAGTACCCGTTCTGGCACAGCGTCTATGACCAGTTCCGTCGCTGAGTCCGGAGCGGTTGACACAGCGCGACGGCCATCGGGACCGGTCGTGGGAGACGCGTGCGCGCCGGATCGATCTGGCGATCCCGAAGCTGAGGAAGGGGAGCTATTGGCGTAGACGTTGCACGCAATGTGCGCGAGCAGGACGTTCATGAGGGTCACTCCGAGGTGGGAGCGATTGGCAGCGCGGACGTCAGCCGCCGCTCAGGAGGTGGTTTCGGGTAAGGAGCAGCGTTGCTCGATACGCCAGATTGCACTGTCGAGAGGTGTGCCCCGCCATTGCGCAAGGTGGCGGTTACTCGCCATCAGGGCAGCCTGATCGACCCCGGTGCGGATGCCCATCGCATCCAGCATGGACACGACGTCCTCGGTCGCGACGTTGCCGGTCGCGCCGGGCGCGTAGGGACAGCCGCCGAGGCCACCGACGGCGGTATCAAAGTGGACGATGCCGGCTTGCAGCCCGGCCAGGGTGTTGGCCAGGGCGCAGCCGCGCGTGTTGTGCAGGTGAAGCTCGAACACGACGTCGGGGAAGTGCGCGATCAACTGCCGCGACAGCCGGTCGACTTGTGCCGGGTTAGCGACGCCGATCGTGTCGCATAGGCCGATCCGTTCGCAGCCACCGTCGACGAGCCGGGTCACGATGGCGAGGATGCGTTCGTCCGGCACCTCGCCGTCGAAGGGGCAACCGAACACCGTCGACAGCGAGATCCGCCGCCGCAGTCCGTGCGCTCCTGCGGCCGCGTGGAGATCGAGGATTTCCGCCAGCGATTCCTCGGTCGAGCGGTTGAGGTTGCGCTTGTTGTGGCTATCCGTCGCCGAGAAGACGAAGGTCATGCCGGCGATGCCGGCGCGCTGCGCCCGCTCCATGCCGCGCTTGTTGGGGATGAGCGCGAAGGCGCTGACCGGCAGATGGCGGGTCGCCTTCACGACCTCCTCGGCATCGGCGAGGTTCGGGATCCACGACGGATGGGTGAACGAGGTCACCTCGATCTCGCCGAGGCCGGACGCCGCCAACTGCTCGATCAGCCTGACCTTCGCTTCCGTCGGCATGAAGCGGGCTTCGTTCTGGAGGCCGTCGCGGGGACCGACCTCGGTGATGTGGGCGAAAGCAGGCAGCTTCATCGTCAGCCCTCCGGCCGGAACGCACGCCCGAGGATATCCATCAGGCCCTCGTAGGTGACTTCGCGCGGGTTCGGACGGATCTGGCGGACATTCGTCAGGCCGTCGCGGGCGAGAGCGTCCATGGCGCTGCGCGGCACACCGAGGTTGTCGAGGTGCGCCGGGATGCCGGCGTCGCGCGACAGGGCTTCGACTGCCACGACCGCCCGCTCGGCACCCTCGCGGACGGAGACATGGGCAACCGTCTCGCCCAGCGCCACGGCGATGTCGCGGTAGCGCGGCAGAGCCGCGACGAGGTTCCAGCGCATCACGTGTGGCAGCAGAACGGCATTGGCGATCCCGTGAGGGATGTTGAATTGCCCGCCGAGCGGCATCGCCAAGCCGTGCACCATCCCGGTCGCGGCGCTGCCGAAGGCGTATCCGGCGTAGAGGCTCGCCGTCAGCATCGCTTCGCGCGCCCCGATGTTCTGGCCATTGTGAACGGCCGTCCGCAGGTTCCCACCGATCAGGCGGATTGCCTTGAGGGCGAAGTCGTCGGTCAGCGGCTGGGCGAAGCGCGAGACATAGGCTTCGATTGCGTGGGTCAGGGCATCCATGCCGGTTGCGGCCGTCACCGAGGCCGGGAGCCCGAGCGTCAGCTCCGGATCGAGAATGGCTGTATCGGCAAGCAGGTAACGGCTGACGATACCCTTCTTGGTGTTCTGCGCCTTCAGGCTGAGCACGGCGACGTTCGTCACTTCGCTGCCGGTGCCGGCAGTTGTCGGGATGATGATTTTCGGAACGCCCGGGGACGTGACCTTGTCGATGCCGAGGTAGTCCTCGACGTTGCCCGGGTTGGTGGCCATGACCGACGCGCACTTGGCGGTGTCGATGGCACTGCCCCCGCCCAGGCCGATGATCAGGTCGCATTTGAGCGTTCTCACGCGGTCGGCGCAGGCGACCACCGTCTCGATGCTCGGATCCGGCTCGACGTCCGAGAAGACCTCGACGTCGCGTCCCATCAGCAGGTCGAGCGTGCGTCCGGCAATGCCGGCCTTCACGAGGCCGGGATCCGTGACCAGCAGGATCCTACGCAGGCCGAAGCGGTCGACCTCGTCGGCGAGCTGGTTCAGGGCGCCGCAGCCATGCACCATTCTCTGGATGGCAGTGAAGATCGCGATGTCTGACACGGGCGTGCTTTCGTTGGGATTGAGTCTGGCCATGGCGTCGCGGCGGGATCAGATCACGCCGTCAGCCTGGAGCCGGGTGATGTCTGCCGGGCTCAGGCCGAGCCGTTCGGACAGGACCTCGTGCGTGTGGCATCCAAGCGATGGACCGACCCACCTCACTGCACCGGGAGTGTCGGACAGCCGCGGCGTCACGCCTTGCATCGTGAGGCGGCCGTACTCCTCGGACTCGACGTCCACGACCGCGCCGCGCTCACGGAAGTGAGCGTCCTGCACGATGCCGGCGGCGTCGTTGAGCGGGCCGGCCGGCACGGCGGACCGCTTGAGGATGGCGAGGAGATCCTCGAGCGGCAGCGTCCGCGTCCAGGCAGCGACGAGGTCGTCCAGCTCCTGCTGATGAGCGCCGCGGGCGCGGTGCGTCGCGTAGCGCGCGTCGGCGGCGAGGCCGGGGTTGCCCATGGCCTCGGCCAAGCGCTTGAAGATCGCGTCCCCGTTCGCGCCGATGATCACCCACTGCCCGTCGCTCGTCGGGTAGAGGTTGGACGGTGCAATGCCGGGCAACCGCGTCCCGGTCCTCTCGCGCAGCGAGCCGGTCGCGCTGTACTCCGCCAGGATGCTTTCCTGCACCGCCAGGACGGCATCGGTGATGCCGACATCCACCACCTGCCCCTTGCCGGTCTTGCGGCGGGCTTCGAGCGCGGCCAGCGTGCCGAGGGCGGCGAAGACGCCCGCCAGCGAGTCTCCGATCGACAGGCCGGCGCGGGGCGGGGGCCGGTCCGGAAAGCCGGCGAGCGTGCGGAGCCCACCCATCGCCTCCGCGATCGCGCCGAAGCCGACATCGCGGCTGTAGGGGCCCGTCTGCCCGAAGCCCGAGACCCGCGCGACGATCAGGCCGGGATTGGCCTTCCACAACGCGGCCGGGCCGAGCCCCCACCTCTCCAGCGTGCCGGGACGAAAGTTCTCGACCAGGATATCCGCATCCTCGATCAATGTGCGTGCGATCTCCTGTCCCCGCTCGGTGCGCAGGTCGAGCGTCAGGCTGCGCTTGTTGCGCGCGATGACCGGCCACCACAGCGACTTGCCGTCGAGCTGGACGGCACCCCACTGGCGCATCACGTCGCCGGATTGTGGCGGCTCGATCTTGATGACGTCGGCGCCGAGATCGGCGAGCAGCTGACCGCAGAACGGGCCCGCGATGAACGAGCCCATTTCGACGACGCGGATTCCGGCCAGTGCGCCAGGGTTCAAGTTTTGGGTCATGATGCCTTTCCTACTACGGAGAAGCCGCGGACCTGATGAGAAGGCACGTCCGTGAGCCTGCTGCCGATATTGCGTGACCGCACTCCATCGATGTGGCACGCGATCGCCGCCGCAGCCTCGTCGGCGCGGCCTTCGCGGATGAAGTTCAGGATCGCGTGATGCTCATCCCAGGATCGGTCGCGGCCCTCCACCGTCCAGACTTCCAGCCACCGCGCCCGCGACAAGCGGATCATCAGGTCCTCGACCGCACGGATGTAGAAGCCGTTGTTCGTCAACCGTGCCAGTTCGACGTGGAAGTCCGAGCCGACGCGGTGCCATGCGGCACGAGACTCGTCCCCCCGGCAGGACGCGAGGATCTCCTCGATGAACGCGATGTCGGCGTGCTGCGCACGACTGCACGCGAGCTTCACTACCTCAACCTCGATCACCTGCCGAAACTCGATGGCTTGCTCGAGTTCGTCCAGGGAGATCGGCGTTACGATCCAGCTCCGATCCTCCCGGGCGACGAGCCCGTCGGTTTCCAGCCGCGCCAGCGCGGCGCGGATGGGAGTGCGCGATCCATCGAAGCGACTTTCCAACGATCGCTCGCTGAACCGCTCACCTGGAGCCATCTTCAGTGAGAGGATGGCGTCCCGAAGCTGTTCGTAGATCGCAGTCATCTGCGACATGCTCTCGCCTCCTTCGGGCAGCGGCAGCAAAGTCACGCCAGCGCAGTGAAGCTATGCTCGGTGCATCGTCGGAACAGGCGTTGGGACGCTCAGTGCCACGACCGCCGGCGGGGCACTGGAGCGGCACGCGACTCGGCGACGGGTCAAGCACAGGATCCCCCACGGCGGACCGCTTCACGACATCCCACGTCAAAGAGGGCCAACGACATCCTGCAGCTTATTCCAGAGTTCATCGCCGAACTTGGCCTGCCAGTTTTTGTAGAACCCGCTTCTGCGCAAGTTATCGCGGAAAGCCGCACGATCGACGTCGACGAACGTGATGCCCTTGGATTGGAGATCCCCGCGCAGAGTGTCGCTGAGCTTGACAACATCCTGCCGCTGCTCGATAGCTGACTTGTTGATCTCGTTCACGACGATGTCACGTAGATCCACGGGCATCCCCGAGAAGGCACGGCGGTTGCCGACGACCCAGAACCCATCCCAGACGTGATCCGTCATCGAGATGCTGTTCTGCACCTCGTAGAGTTTCGTCGTGTAGATCAGCGGAAGCGCGTTCTCCTGACCTTCGACAATCTTCGTCTGCAGGGCAGAGTAAACTTCGTTGAAATTGATTGGCGTGGGGCTGGCGCCGAGCGACTGAAACAGGGACGTGAGCATGGGCGCGACCGGCACACGGATCTTGAAGCCCTTGATGCTCTCCGGGTTTGTGATCCTGCGCGTGGAGGAGCTGACTTGCCGGAAGCCGTTGTTCCATATCTTCTCGGTTACGAATAGGCCGGACTTCGCGATTTGCGCGCGGACGTGATCGCCGAAGGCACCATCCATTGCCTTCCAGACATGGTCGTAATCGGGAAAGGCAAAGCCCGTATTCAGCATCCCACACGACGGGACTAATGTTGCGAGGACCGAAGATGAGATGTTGAGGATCTCGATCCCGCCGCTGCGGGCCTGCGAGATCAGATCGGTGTCCGAACCAAGCTGATTGGCTGGGAAGAGGTTGATTTCGACGCGGCCACTCGTAGCCTCGCGGATGCGCGCGATCGCCTCAGCCGCGCGAACGTTGACGGGATGTGTCGGATCCTGACCTGTCGCGTATTTCAAGACGAACTCGGCGGCCCTGCCGCGCGATGCGCCTATCGATACGAGTGGAAGAGCAGCTATCCCAGACAGTAAGCCACGTCTGGATAATGTGCTCGTTTGATTGTTTATCATGAGAATTCCTCCAAGTTGATTTTCTTGTCGACGGTAATTGCTACGAGAACCCGGGAACATCCATAATCATACAGGCTTTGTTGCACAAACAGCGCTTCAGGCGCGTGATGTGTTCCGGCTGCGGATCCTCATCGGCAGGACTGACAAATTTCCCAGAAGGGATACCGATTGGTATACCAATCGGTATCCCTTTCACGTGTAAGCTGTCAAGCGCTGACTTCCTAATGCACAGGCGCGGACGGACGCAGCAGGCCCTTGCTCACCAACCACCTGTGAACGTGCGAGAAATCGCACTGAGCCATGCACCCTTCGAAGGCGTCGGTGCACTAGATGTATGGTCCCGGGATGAGGTGGTGCGGATTGATCCTGAACCGGTCGGGGTCTTTGGTCCAGGCCTGACAGATGGTCTGGAACGGGGTTTTCCAGTGAAGAGCTTTGAGGTGCTTGGCGAAGTTGTAGGCCGCGACGAAGGCCAGGACATGCGCCTTCAGGCTCTTCAGATCTTCGTAGTGGAAGACCTTGACGGTCGCGTCCTTGATCGTCCGGTTCATGCGCTCGGCTTGGCCGTTCGTCCAAGGATGGTAGGGCTTGGTCAGTCGATGCTCGATGTCATGCTCGCTGCAGACGCGATCGAAGATGTGCGGTCCGAGGAACCGTCGGCTCGGCTCTGTTCTGTTTTTCGGCAGGTCGGCGAAAGCCATGCCGTTGTCGGTCAGCACCGTGTGGATCCTGTAGGGAAAAGCTGCCACGACGTTTCTGAGGAAGGCTGATCCTTCCATCTTTCCCGCACTATCGTGGAACTCGACGTAGATGAACTTCGAGACTCGGTCGATAACGAGGAACATGATCAACTTGCCGTCGGCGTGGCGCAGTTCGCAACTGTCGATGTGCACGTAGCCAATCTCGTAAGTCTTGGACCGTTGGCGCGTTTGCGCCTTCTCGGCTGCCGGGAGGCGGGAGATACCGTGTCGTTGCAGGCAACGATGCAGGGCGGAGCGGCTGATGTTCGGGAGCGTGTCGCGCAGGCAGCCCAGGACATCGTCGAGCGGCAGCAGCGTCCGCCGTCGGAACGCGACCACGATCGCTTCCTCGGCCGGCGTCAGGACCGTGCTCTTCGGCGTCCTCGGCCCCATCGGGGCATCGCTCGTCACCGCCCGCCCGCGCCACTTGGCGACCGTCTTCGGGTACAGGCCGTACCGGGCGGCCAGGGCGCGGCAACTCTCTTTCGACGCTGGGAGCTCGGCTCGAAGACGCGGCGTCGTGCGGGCGCTGCCGTGAAGAACTCCCGCCATAGTGCATCCTCCGCCTCGCGCCTCAGCGTCGATGATGCACCATCACACTCCGGGACCGAACAGGCACCGCCGCGCAGGCAAAGTCGAGCCTGAACGCTCCCTTCGCCTCTACGGTCTCGGCCACGCTGACGGCGATCAAGGACATCGTGACCGGTAGCGACGTGCCCTATAACGAGGGCGCCTTCCGACCGATCAGCATCAAGGCGCCGCTTGGCTGCTTCCTGAACCCGCGCCACCCGGCTCCAGTCCAGGCCCGGATGGAGCCGATCTACCGGGCCTTCGATGCGGTGCTGAAGGCACTGGGCCAGGCGATGCCCGAACGCGTCATTGCTTGCGGCTACGACAGCACCTACTCGACCTCGCTCAGCATTTTGGAGGAGCGCGGCTACCAGGTCTTCATGGAGGTGCATGGCGGCGGCTGGGGTGCGTCCGCCGAGGGCAACGGCGCTGACAGGGTCGCCCAGCCGATCTCCAACAGCACCAATGTCCCAGTCGAGATGATCGACATGGGCTACGACTATTTCCGAGTTGAGAACTACAGCCTGATCCCGGCTTCGGGCGGTCAGGGGAAAAATCGCGGCGGCCACGGCACGATGCGGGCCTTCCGCATCCTCAAGGACGGCGTCCGCTTCGCCATCAATGCCGACCGGTTCGACGTGCCGGCGGCCGGGCTCAAAGGCGGCCAGGACGGCAGCCGAGCGAGCTGCGAGGTGCTGCGCGGCAACGAGCGCATTTCGTATCGGCCGATGGGGTCAGACGTGCTCCGCAAGGGCGACCTGTTGGTGATCCGCACCGGCGGGGGCGGCGGGTTCGGGGCTGCGTGACGGAAGGACAGGCCAGCCGATCGGGTAGAATGCGCATCCGACAGCTCGGTGGCTGCTCACCGGGTTCAGGGAAGTGCTGGGCGCCTTCACGTGTCAGCCGCGCTCTCAGAGCAGCGACATCACCCCCGACAGCAACACCCGGGGACTGGCTGGAGGCGGAGGGTGACCGGTTCGCCTACCGGCGCGACCGCGTCGCCGACGAGGTGGCTGCTCGCCGCCACATGACCCAGGACAAAGGCGAGCGCGACCGCATCTTGGAACTGCGGCTCAGGCACGAGTTGCTCTGCGAGCGGCGGATCCACGATCAAGCGTTGTTGGCCGAGATCGTGCAGGCGTGGGGGCAGCCGGAATGAGGCTGCTGTTCCTGATCGTCTCCCCGTTCGCCTCCCTGCATGTCCGCTTCGCGGTCTGGCAGGTGCGGCGGGATCTCGACCGATCCGCCTGGCATCACGAAATGGCGGAGGCGTACCGCGCGAGGGCGGGTGCGAGGGCTCGCCATCATGGAGAGCTGGCAGCAGACCGCCTGATTCGGCCGCCCCTCCCCGCTGGACGACGGGTAATCTGGGTTGGGCGAGCCCCTCCCCTGTTACCCGTAGTGTTACCCGAACGACAGAGCCGCCCTCCCGGGCGGCTCTGAGTGGCACCTAAATGCTTGAAAACGTTGGAGCGGGTGAAGGGAATCGAACCCTCGTCATCAGCTTGGAAGGCTCAACTAATTCATTGATCTAACGAACCCACGTTCCTCGTCGCACAGCGACGACAGGAGCGCGTTGTGGGTACTTTAAAGAGAAACGCCGCCCCGGGGGTAGGAGCCCGGAACGGCGCTGAGATTGGAGCTTCCGAGAAAAGAAGCGGGCCTGACCGTAAGGTTCCCTACCCTCCCCTGACAAGCCGCCTTATGGCCCTCGTGGACCGTGAAGGGCACGTCTGCGGCCTGTCCACCACGCCCTCGGCACTGCGCCTCCGTCTACAGGGGGGCGCCGCGTGACGGCGATCAATCAGTGGCGCATCGCCATGCGTGTTCACAGCCGCATCGAGCGCACCTTTTACTGCTCCACCCAGGCCGCATCCGAGCAGGCCGCCGAGTTCGTCAGGCGCTTCGACCGCATCCCCGCGCCGCGTCCTCGTACACAGACCACTAGAAAGGGGACGAGGGCATGAGTTCAGCCACTCCCTACGTTTCGACCAAGGATGCGCAGCGGGCCGTCCAAGGCCGTGAGATCGAGATCCTGAACGGGATCGGTATTCCCTGGCGGAAGGGTCGAAGCGAGCACATCGACTGCCCTTATCCCGACCACCGCGGTGATGGCGACTGGCGATTCACGAACAAGAACCGAGCCATCTGCACCTGCACAGGCGGCAAAACGGACAGTGTGTTCGATGTAGTTAGCAAGGTCGAGGGCTTGGACTTTGAGCGATCAAAGATCCGGTGCATTGAAATCATCGGCCGTACTGACATCATCCGACGGAAGTCTGGTGAGGGCAGCTACCAAGCGACCGACGCCTGGAGCCTACTGAACGCCCCGGCCGAGCGCCGCAACGACAGTCTGCCCCGCGCCTATCTCGCGCACCGGCTCGGAATTGAGCCCGAGGCGGTGCCGATGCCGCGCACGCCCGTGGTCGGCCTATTTGCGCTGGCCTACTATGACCCGCCGAAGTCCGGCCGAGATAAGCCGGGGAAGGTCGGTGAGTACCCCTGCGCCGCGTTCGGCATCACCGACGCGGATGGGCGCCAGCACGCCCACCGCATCTATCTAGCCCCCGGTGGGGCCGGAAAGGCGGATCTTGGACTGCGTGCCGACGGCAAGCCGCGAGATCCGAAGAAATCCGCCCGTGTGATCGGCGAGGAGAGCACCGCCGGCCGGGCCGTGATCTGGGGCGATGCCGATGCCGCGCCTTGGGGCATCATCACCGAGGGCATCGAGACCGGCGCCGCCGTTGCTAACGCGTTCCGGCCCGAGATCGAGGCGGGCGAGGCCTACGTGGCTGCGGGCATCAACGCCGTCGGCATCGAGGCCTTCGCGCCCTGGCCAGCCACGAAGCGGATCACCATCGCGGCAGATCGGGACGAGGCCACCAAGCCCGGCCGCCACGATCCGACGCGCCGGGGCGAGCGGGCCGCACGGACCTTCGGCATCCGGCGTCACACCCAGTTCGCCGTAGCGATCGCGCTGGCCGGCGATCCTAGGACCGCGACCGACTGGCTCGAAGTTCATGGCCGGGACGGCGTCGAGGCCGTGCGGTCAGGGATCCTCGCCGCGGCGGCGTTCGTGCCGACGGCCGCGGAGATCCAGGAGGAGCGGGACCGGCTTGAGGGCATCGCTACCGTGCAGACGGTCGCGCGCGACTACCCGTTGCCCGCTTTGGAGAGCATGACCCTCACTTATCAGCGCACGCGCTCCGGCAAGGTATGGGTGCACCAAGCCGTGAAGGTCGGCTACAGCATCGATATGGTGCCGGTGACCTCGCCGTTGGGGGTGGTGGCCCGCCTGCGAATGGTCGACGACGGCGACGCCTACGGCCTGCGGCTCGCCGTCGAGGGGTTCGATGGGAAGCGCCGCACCATCGACGTCGACCGGGCCACCTTCGCGAAGCAGGGCGCGGCTGAGATCCGGGCCATGCTGTTCGGCGCCGGCCTCCGGGCCGAGGGAGAAGGCGAGCACGTCGCGGTGAGGGCGCTTAAGGCCGCCGACCCGCAACAGGAGATCTCGGTGGTACGCCGGCCGGGCTGGCACCGAGTCGATGGCACAGCGGGCAAGTTCTTCGTCTGCCCGAGCGGGCGGATCATCGGCGCACCCGAGGGTACGCCGCTTGAACTGTCCATGGCCGCCCGGGTGAGCGAGGGAATCGCGCGCGGCGGAAGTCTGGAGGGCTGGAAAGAGGCCATCGCCATCGCCGTCGGCGTGCCACGCTGCGAACACTGGGCGATCGGCGCGATGGCCGGGTTCGCCGGCACGCTCTTAGCTCTCGTCGGGCTCGACAGCTGCGGTATCAACCTCTCGGGGGCGACCACGGGCGGCAAGACTACCGCGCAACGCCTCGCTGTCTCGGCATGGTCCCGGGCGGCTCTCGACCAGCGCGACAGCCTCCTACAGACCGCCAGGGCAACCGCGAACGGCGTCGAGGCGATGGCCGCCCGGTCGCACAGCACCGTCCTCGCGATGGATGAGCTGGGGCACGTCAACGGCAAGGAACTCGGGCGGACCATCTACAGCCTCGCGAGCGGCGTCGGGAAGCAACGGATGAGCGCCGACGCCACGCTTCGGGCGAGCTACACTTGGAGCACCTTCATCATCCTCTCGGCCGAGAAGAGCCTGGAGGAGAAGATCCGCGGTGACGGCGGCGAATGGCTCGGCGGCATGGCCGTCCGCATCCCGGACGTCGACATCACGGGCGTAGACCGCGCGGTGGACCGGGCGGTGCTCGCCAAGATCAACGCCGTCGACCAGCACTTCGGCCACGCCGGGCCGGCCTTCGTCGAGAGCATCGTGGCCGAGGGCCTGCACCACGAGACGCAGGATCTCCGGGCGGTGATCAACGCCGCGGCAGTATCGCTAGCGGGCCCGAACGCGGAGGGCACACTGGTTCGGGCGGCGCTGCCCTTCGCCATCATCGGCACGGCTGGCATCCTCGCCCGCAAGTTCGGGCTGCTGCCCGCCACTATGGACACCGGCAGGGCGATCCGCTGGGCCTGGGCGAAGTTTCAGGACTCAACCGACGCTGTCGCTCTGGACCCCGAGGCACAGGCCACGGCCAACCTGCGCACCTGGATCGCTGAGCGGTGGGGCTCAAGCATCCACCCGACCGTCGCGGATGAGGATATCCGGGCGCCAAACCGCGACGCCGTCGGCTGGTACGATGAAGAGGCGGTCTACATCCCGGCCCACCGCATCGTGGAGGCGGCCGGCGGCGCCCTCAAGGAGATCGAGATCGGGCGCGCCCTCGATAGGCAGGGGCTCATTGCCAAGACCAAGGGCGAGCGGCACCTGTTCGTGAACTTCGTCCCGAAGATCGGGAAAGTGAAAGCCTACGCCCTCTCTCGGTCCGGCTTCGGCCGCAGCGGGCGCTCCGAGCCGGTCTTCGCGGTGCACAGCGGAGGGCGGGCCTGATGGACCTCGCCGCCCTTAACCGCGAACTCGCCGTTGAACTGGCGCCCCCCGCAGAGCCAACCGCGGCGCCCGCCGTTCCCACTTTTCCCACTTCTCACGACCCATGTGGGAACGTTCAAGATATTGATATAAAATACATTTCCCACATTTCCAACGGTTCCCACTCGCGTGAATGCGGGTTGGGGTCCGAACCGAACTCCGGACCCCAGGTGAGCGCGAGCGCGGGCGCGAGTGCGCGCGAAGAGAGACCTAACCTGAAACGGTGGGATATGTGGGAAGCGTGGGAAAAGACCGCAAATCCAGATACTTGCATTTCCCACATCCCTCCTCAGAAGTGGGAAATGTGGGAAATGGGAGCCGCCCCTCTGCCGGGCGCCGCTCCCCCCATGCCGCCCCTCGCCGCCGGCACCGAGGAACGGGCCGCCATCATGGCGTTCGTCGGTGGCATGTCCCGCGATGAGGTTGAGGCCTGCGCTGGTGTTCCAGCCGCGCCCACCGTCCTCGACCCCCTTCCGGCTGGAGATGGTCTCGGCCTGTGGCGCGCAGGCGTGGCCCGCCTCTCGCCCCACGCTCCACAGTGCCCCGACTACCACGAGGGCGAGTGGCGCCAGGTCTACGCGCGAGCGATGGCGTTCCT
Organism: Methylobacterium crusticola; assembly: GCF_003574465.1. Taxonomy (GTDB): domain Bacteria; phylum Pseudomonadota; class Alphaproteobacteria; order Rhizobiales; family Beijerinckiaceae; genus Methylobacterium; species Methylobacterium crusticola. Next base: position 32,202 of record NZ_KZ984612.1, on the reverse strand, counting down.
CGACGCCTTCGGCGCACAGGCGGAGGCGCTGGGTTGGACGACGCCCGAGCTGTGGGGTGTTCACCCGATGCTCGGCACGGTCCGCGTTGATCACTGCGGTGCCCTCGCCCTGGTGGTCGGCGGGCCGGTCGTCGTCATCACCCGGGACGCCATCCACCACGACCGTCACACGTTCCGTCGCCGCCCGCACGCTCCTCGAGGCATACCGCTGTGGGAGTTCGGCTGATGATTCTCGCAGCTGACCGCTGGGGGCCCTTCGAGGAAGGCCTCGACTCGGCCGAGCGCCTGGCCCGCCTGTGCTCGCTGCGAGCCGTTGTGCACCTCTGCTGTGGACCTCATGGGCACGCCCTCTCCGATATTTTGCAGCGGGCAGAATGGGACGGGGACGCACTACGGGCTGCCGTCGACGAGTTCGCCCGCCTTGAGCCGCCTGATCGCAGGCGCGTGTTGGCGACCTTCGCCCGGTTCCACCGTCCCGACAGGCTGGAGCAGGCTCGATGACCGCAGGCCTCGAAACCTTCGCCAAAGTTCGCGCCCTCCACGATGGTGCCGCTACGGCTGGCGAGCGCGCTGCCGCAGCGGTGAAGATGCAGACCTTCGCCCGGAAGGCCGGTCTCACCGTCGAGCAGGCTGTGTCCAAGTTGGATGCCGAGGCTCGGGCCGCAGCGAAGCCCGCACCACCGCCGCGCAACCCGTTCGAAGAACTGTTCAAAACGCCGGAGTTCCGGGCCCAGAAGGCTGAGCGCGAGGCGAGGCGCGCCACCCGCCGCGCCGAGGCCCTGGCGCGGTACGGGTCCGAAGAGGCCGTATGGGAAACATGCGAGATCCAGCGGGCCCTTGAGGAGGCGTGCCGGCCAATCATCACCCGCAAGCCCGTCATCGGTGGCGAGATGGACACCCTGCAGGGGTGGAGCGGCGGCCCGGATCTGCCGCCTGCCGCCCGCGCGGCCATATCGGAAGGCTACCCGCTGCCAGACACGGTGCACGGCGTCTGGACCGAGTACCGCTATTGGGACGAGCGGTGCGACGAGCAGGAAGCGTTCTGCCCCGACATCGACCACCCGCTCGCGGTCCAGGCCCGCCGGCACGTCCTCGAGGAACTGCTGGACACCCTGCCGGCCCGCTCGCTGCGGGACACGCGCGCCCGGCTCGACTGGATGCAGTGCGTCCTGGACTGGGGGACGAGCCGCGACGTCAGCGACGATCAGGCCTGCCTCACCACCCTGTGCAACGGCATCGAGCGCATGGCCGAGCGCATACGGGATCAGGATGCTGAGTCAGCGAGCGTTCGTTCTGGACGCCCAAAGGACAGGGATTCTCCGGGATCGGGGAGTTTCACGGCGGCGGCGCTAAACCTGTCTGATGGGCGGGTTCTGAACTCGTCCGTCCAAACTGGACACGACCGACTGGATGTAATCCGTTCGGCTCCCTGCCCCCTGCGCCGAACCAACGCCGACAAGCGCCGCGACGTGCTCGCCCTGCTCGGCTTCAGCCTTTCGGACCGCGAGATCGCCCGCCGGGCCGCAGTCTCTCCGCAGACCGTCGGCAACATCCGGAGGGCATCGTGAGAAACTTCGACAGCGCCTGGCTCCGGAAGTGCATGGCCCTCGCCGTCGGCGGGTCGACGAAGGGCGAGCGCCAGGCGGGTCAGGCTGCGGCCGCCCGTGTGGCCGTATCCGCCGGGCTGTCGTTCGAGGAAGCCGAACGCCTCGCCGGCCGAGACCCTGACAGCGAGCGGTTCGAGGACGCTTTGTCGGAAGCGTTCGCGGAGGCGATGAGGAAGGCCCGGGAGAAGGCCGCCCAGCAGGAGGCCATTCGCGACCAAGAGCGCCGGGAGGCCGCGAGGGTGCGGCGCCAGCGGGCAAGGCCGCCAGGGAGGCGCAGGCCGCAGCCGACCGCGAGATGAAGGAGTGGCCGGAGCGCGCCAAGGCCGAGCAAGCCGAGCGCGACCGGCAATGGGCCGAGCAGCGCCGCCGCGCGCAGGAAGGCACCGCAGCCGCCGCGGGAGCCACCTCATGAGCAAGGCCCGTGTCGCCTACCACGCCGCCATCTGGGACCTGCTCTTGGTCGACTGCAATGCCGCTGCCGTGGGTTGCGCTGGGCACCAGGTTCGCCGCCCTGGCCCTGGCGGCCGGGACCATTTGTCGAGCGTTCGACGAACCGCACGGACGCTCCGTGAGGCCAAGGCCTGCGCCGCAGAAACTGCGCCCGCGGGAGGTCTCTAATGACCCGTACCTCCGCTTTCCAAGTTTGCAGGTTGGAAGGGTGCGCGGCATTCCTAGAAGCCGGTGTCACGGATTGCCGCGTTCGAGGCGGAGTTCTGTTCCAAGGCTGCTGGTGCAGCCACCCAGTGCGAGAGTGGTGACGATGCCAGGTGTAGGCAGAAAGTTCGAGAGGGGCCAAAGCGGCAACCCGGCCGGCCGGGCCAAGGGCTCGCGCAACCGAGCGACGCTCGCTCTGGAGGCGCTCCTCGAGGGCGAGGCCGAGTGCATCACCCGCAAGGCGATCGAGATGGCGCTCGCCGGCGACACGGTGGCGCTGCGGCTGTGCATGGAGCGCCTGATCCCGGCCCGCAAGGACCGCCCGATCCGCTTCCCGTTGCCCGAGATCCAAGGCCCCCAGGACCTGACCCGGGCCACGGCGGCTCTGCTCGAGGCGGTGGCAGCCGGTGACATCACTCCCAGTGAGGCAGCGGAGCTGGGCAAGCTGGTCGACGCCCACGTGAAGGCGGTAGAGGCGGCCGACTTCGCCCAGCGCCTCGCCGCCCTCGAAGCTAGGACCGGAGGGACCTAAATGCACACGCGAATGAAGGACCGGCTGAGGCGGCTCGAGGCGCGCCGGATCACGGCCTTGCAGCAGATCCCGCCTGGGTCAATCCCGGTTACAATGTTCGTGATCGCGGCGCGACTGGGCGGCTATCCGCAGCCGCAGGACCTCGACCCGTCGCGCAGCGTAGACGGCGTCTGCGACGGCTTCGCCCGCGGCCTCGGGTATCGCGACTATGCCGACATGGACCGTCAGGCCGAACAGGATCCGGATGCCTGTGTCCGGCACCTAGAGAGCGCCTTCACCAAGGTCCTCCGCACGGAGCGGGTCGACCGCGACCGAGCCGATAATGACGAGATCTTCGCCGGCCTTGTTCGCATCCTCGACGGCGTGACGGCGGACTGCGCGATGGGCGGCGCCTTCCTGGGATGGACCGACGTCGAGGAGCGCCTGGACGATTGGATCCGATCCTGTGGCCTTTTGCCGAAGGAGATCCGCGCAGTGGCATGATCCTAACCGTCGGCTATCGCGAGAGCCGCCGTGGTGCATTGTTTGGCAGCGGAACGTTGTTGGGATCAGGTTCGTAGGGCGATTGAGGAGCGTGCCTGGCGCTTCGAGCCGCCAAAGCGTTCCTCCCGGAGGCGCGCTAATGCTCGCGATCCATCCCAATGTCCGCACCACCCCGGCCGTCCGCGCCGAGATCGCCCGCTCCCCGGATCCCTCCAGCGTGCTGGCCAAGCGCTACGGCGTCTCCTCCAAGACCATACGCATATGGCGCAAGCGCGGACCTGACGACTGCCAGGACCGTTCCGCCCGACCTCACAAGCTGCCCCGAAAAGCCAGCGATGAGGAGCGCGCCATCGCGTGCGCGCTCCGCCGCACCACCAGCTTCCCGCTCGACGATCTCACCTTCATCGTCAGCCACTTCCTGCCCCACCTGAACCGGGATGCCGTCTGCGGCATCCTCAAGGTCGAGGGCCTCAACCGTCTGCCGCCCGCTGACCGCACGTGCAAGCCGCACAGCTCCTTCAAGGAATACGAGATCGGCTCGTCGACATGGATGTGATGCACCTGCCCAAGCTGCGGGATCGCGATGGAATGAGGCGCAAGCGCTACCCGTATGTCGCGACCGACAGCGCCTCGCGCTATGTGCACCTGGCCGTCAAGGATGACGAGATCGCGGCCTCCGCCATCGCCTTCCTGGACGAGGCGCTTGCGGCCTTGCCGTTTCACATCACGTACATCCTCACCGACCACGGCTCCTGCTTCACCTCGGATAGCTTCGAGAAAGCCTGCCGGCAGTACAAGATCGAGCATCGCGCAACCCGGCCCTACACGCCGCGCACCGACGGAATGGTGGAGTGCTTCAATAGACGTGTGCAGCGCGAGGTACTGGGCATCACGATCTATAACCATCGTGATCTTGAGACGGTGCTGGCCGGCTTCAACACAGCTTACAACAGCCGTCGTCAGCGTGCCCTGAAGTGGCGCTCACCCGACATGGTGCTGCGTGAGCACCTGAAGGCGAAACCCGAGCTGGCCAAGCCCGCCACCAAGCCGCCTGAGAATGGCGTTCTCCCCAAAGCGCTCAAGGTTGTCGCGGCTGCCAAGGAGGTTTTGCATCCAGACAGCTAAAACCCGTGTCCGCGAAATCCGAGGAAGAGCAAAGAGTTGCCGCTGCGTGTAGTCGTGACGCGAGGTGCTGCTGGGGTAAAGCGGCAGCGCAGCCTGACCGGCCGCGAGCGCCTCTCTGGCGACGCACAACGCCGAGTTCGTCATCCCGCGCATCAGAGCTTACTTGCTGACGACCAGATTGGCCCGAACCCGACACACCAGCGAAGGGTTTCAGAAGAGCAACCTCGCTTCATACCAAGCTCCTCTGGTCCTGGCTGATCCTCTCAATCAGCCCGGTCCAAAGCCAGCCGGTTAGGTCAGCGGGATAGGGGCAGTCAAGCGTGAAGCTGGCCCCGGCCGGGCGCCGTAGCGCCCTGAAGCCAGAATAAAAGATCTCCGATTGGCATTGGCATCCCGAGCAGATGCCCTTGGGCGTACCGGCAGCCGTGGCGGCGCGCCGCCGCCAATTGCTCGCGCGTCTCGACGCCCTCGGCGATGCAATCAAGCCCGAGATTCTGGCACAGGTCGAGGATCGTCACGACCACGCTGCGGCCGAGATCGGACTCGATGTCGGCCATGAAGCTGCGATCGATCTTGATCTTGTCGAGCGGCAGGCGATGGACGTAACCGAGGCTGGAATACCCGGTCCCGAAATCGTCCAGCGCGATCTTAATGCCCAGCGCCCTGAGGGTGGCGATGGCCTCCTTCGCGCGCTGAAAGTCGCGCATCAGCGCCGTCTCGGTCAGTTCGAGCGTGAGCCGCCGCGGATCGAGGCCGCTCTCGCCTACCGCCGCGAGGATCGCGCAGACCGTCTCGGACGATGCCAGATTGTGTGACGACAGGTTGAAGGACAGGCCGACCTCCAGCGGCAAACGGGTGGCATCGGCTAGCGCCTTGCGCAGGAGCAGGATCGTCACGGTGTGGATGATCCCGCTGCGCTCCGCCGCCGCGATGAAGTGGTCGGGCGGGACGCGGCCGAGAGTTGGGCTGGTCCAGCGCGCCAGGCCCTCGACGAGGGCGACCGCTTCCGTGGCCGTGTCGAGGATCGGCTGGTAGTACACCTCCATCTCGGCGGCGAGGTCGGCGCTGAGAAGGGCGGTCTCGACTGCCAGCTCGGCGCGGATCGCGTCCTCGTGCTCCCGAGAGAACAGGGTCGCGGCGCCGCGCAGGCGCTCCTTGGAGTGGTAGAGGGCGTAGTCCGCGCGGTCGAACAGCGCGTCGGCGGTGCGCCCGGCGCTCGGATAGAGGGCGAGGCCGCACGAGCACCCCGCGACGACCTTCGCCTCGCCGATCCGGATCGGCACCCGCAGCGCCTCGCAGATGCAGTTGCAGAAGGTGATCACCTCGGCCTCCGGCCGGGACGAGCGGATGAGAAGGCCGAACTCGTCGCCCCCGAGCCGCGTCGCCGTGACGTCCGGGCCCGCGAAGGCGGCCAGCCGCCGTCCGATCTCGGTGAGCACGCGGTCGCCAGCGGTGTGGCCGTATGTATCGTTGATCGGCTTGAACCGGTCGAGGTCGAGGATCGCAAGGCCGAACGGCGCGTCGGTTCCGGCCGCATCCTGCAGCAGGCCGTCGAGACGCTGGAAGAAGAAGCGCCGATTGGGAAGCCCGGTCAGGCTGTCGGTATGGGCCAGTCGCGCGTTCTCGTTCACTAGCCGCTCGGCGCGCGCCTGCGCTTCGACGAGCCGGGTGAAGGTCAAGAAGTTGTCGGCGAGGATGCGCACCATAACGGCCGTCACGAAGGCGGTGTTCAGAGCGATTGCGACGAAGATTCGGTTGCCGCTGGTCAGATGGTCGACCAGGAAGACGCCCATGACGATGGCGGTCACCAGGAAGGCGGCGACTGGAAGGTGCGGCAGGCAGAAGATGCAGGCCACGACCGTGACGGCGGCGAAGATCGCGACGTGCCCCTGCTCGAACGGCCCGCCGAAGCGGCCGAGGGCGATCGCCCAGGTCACGAAGGCGGCCGAGAACACGGCCGTCAAGAGACTGGTGGCCCGGAACTGGCGCACGGCGTCCGTCACCGGCAAGTCCTGGGCCCGCAGGCGCCACCAATGGATGGCCCGCAGCGCGCAGAGCGCCACGAGGGCTCCGGGCATGCCCAGGGTCATCCAGGCCGGCGCCACGGCGTAATGTGTGAACGACAGCGCGCATGTGTTGACGGCAAGCAGTGTATACAAAGACAATATGTATTTCTTAAGTTCGGCAACTTGCCTCCCTTCGATGTCGGACCAGAGCGGGTTGCCGGACACTCCAGTGAGAAATTCTTTCCAGTGCTTCATCGAGGTGGGCGATCCTGTAAACGGACGGCAGGTTAGCCGGCCGCACTTAAGAGTTGTTTCAATTTAAGGTTGAATACGCGAGCGAATTCTCTCCGATGTTGTGGGCCGGGGAGGCCCGCGAACCGCCGCGGCACCGACGCGGTCGGGAGGACGAGCCGGATCCGGGGGACTGCGCCGCGCACCGCCGGCCGCGGCTGCCTCGGTGCTCGCGCGAGCCTCAGAACCCGCTCTCGCGGATGAGCACCGCGGTCGCGGCGCGCCACCAGCGGCGGGCGAGGCTGCGCGGCTCCGTCGTGATGGCAACCTCGCCCCGGATCGTGCGGCGCCAGTTGCCCGGAGGAGCCTCTGCCCGGAGGCGGACGCGGTAGAGCGCCGTCACGGGCTCGTAGTGTCCGTCTTTCTGGCGGACGGGCAGCGGTCCGCCGAGGGGCTCGGCGAGGACGGCATCCGGCAGCGTGCGCAGGTCGCTCCGCTCGACCTGCTCCACGACGGCGTCGAGCGCCGGAACGTCCGCCTGGGCGGCGTGGAACCGCGCCGCCGCGCCCTCGCGGAGCGTGGCGACGTCGCTCTCCGCCACATAGGCCTGGAGGATCCACGCCTCCGGGGCGATGATCAGGCCGATGCCGTCGTTCTCCGAAAGCCAGCGGCCGGGGGTCAGGTGGTCGGCGAGTTGCCGGATCTCGCCGGACATTCCCGCGCGGATCACGAGCCGCGCCTTGAGGTCCTGCTGCAGGGCGAGCTCGCGGCGGCTCGCCGCCAGGGTCTCGGTCAGGGTGCCGAGGCGGTCGGCGCTCGCCTGCTCGGTCGCGCTGAGCGCGATCTCGCGCTGCGTCTCGGCGATCCTGGCCTGCGCGATGGCGATCTGGTCGTCGAGCTCTGGCGCCACGAGCGTGACCAGCGGTTCGCCCTCCGCGACCCGGGCGCCTTCCGTCACGTGGAGCACTGCGATCCGGCCCGAGGCGGCCGGGAATACGCGCAGGAAGGCAGCGGCGCGCAAGACCGACGGCGCATCGACCCGCCCGCGCCACGGCAGCGCGACCGCGGCGAGCCCGGCCCCGAGCAGCGCGAGGGCGAGGAGGCCCGACCGGGTGAGGCGGGCGCTCCGGCGCAGGCGCCACCAGGTCCCGAGCTCCCGCAAGACGGGGCGCACCACGAACCAGCCGATCTCGACGAGGAACAGGGCGATGCCGACGAGCTTGATGAAGAAGTGGTAGACGACGAGGGCGATGGTCGTGAACAGGACGAGCCGGTAGAGCCAGACCGCCCAGGCATAGGCCGTCATCCAGGCCCGGACCCAGCGCGGCAGCGGCTCGGCGGCGGGATCCTCCGTCCCGAACAGCGCCCGCCTCAGCCCCTGCGCCGCCGCCGAGAAGGCCCGTGGCTGGAGGTTCGGCATGCCGACGGCGTCGGCCAGGAGGTAGTATCCGTCGAAGCGCATGAAGGGGTTCAGGTTCACCGCGAGCGTTGAGGCCCAGCTTACCGTGGCGATCATCAGGGTCGCGTCGCGCGCCGGCCCGTCGGGCACAAGGCTCCACAGCAGCAGCGCCGCGACCGCGAGGACGAGCTCCGCGCCTATGCCGGCCGCGTCGATGGCGAGCAGCTTGCGCCGGTCCGTCAGGCGCCAGGCATCGGTGGTCTCGGTGTAGAGGCGCGGCCAGAACACCACGAAGGCCACGCCCGCCGTCGGCACGCGGATTCCGAGATGCTTTGCTACCATCGCGTGGCCGAGCTCGTGCACGCATTTCGCCAGGACGACCGCCGCCATCAGCCATGACAGGCTCTCGGCCGAGGCAATAGCGGCGACGCGGCCGGCGAGCACGTCCCATTGCCGCTCGGCGAGGTAGAGGCCGAGGCCGAAGCCGAGAAGGACGACCCCCGCGAAGGTCCGGGTAAACAGGGGGCGTGCCAGGGGGGCGAGCCGGGTCAGGGCCGCGTCGGGCTGTAGGAGCGGCAGCTTGAAGAACAGGTAATGGTGCAGGAGCCAGGACCAGGGCCCCGCGCGCCGCCGCGCGCGGTCGGCCGCGTAGAGGCGCCACGCGCCGGGCGCTTCGGCTGAGACCAGGTGGTTCGCCTGGAGCGCGCGCAGCAGGGCCTCGACGTCGCCGGCCTCTACGTCGAGGCGCGTCTCGGCTCGCACCCGGCCGGCCAGTTCCTCGGCGGTGACAGGGTTCCAACGGGCTAGAATCTCGAAATCGACCCAGCCGAGCCGGAAGTAGGTGTTGCGGACGGGATCGTGCAGCGTCCAGGTCGGCGCGCCGCCGCGTGCGCGCGGGCCCTCAAGGAGGTCGAGCTCCTGGCGCAGGCCGGGCAGGCGCGCCGGCGGCGGGGTGCCGTTCGGCAGGCTCGCCCCCAAGCGAAGCGGGATGGCGGTCACAGGCCGAGGATCCGGCGCATCGCGGCGAGGGGCCGCCGGAACACGAAGTAGAACAGCGTGACGCGCTCACCGTAGAGCTTGGCCGTGCCCTTGAGGCCGAGGCGCGGCGGGGCCTCCGCGGCCGCGAGGTCGCCGCGCGCCCGGTAGGAAAGCACGTTGAGCGGCGACATCTCGGCGTCATAGCCCGCCTGGGCGAGCCGCGCCTCGACCGGCTGCAACGGGTCGACGTTCATGAACAGGCGGACCGGCGCCCCGGGCTCGAGGTCGATGGCGTCGTCGACCGGGATCCAGATCTGCAGGCGCGCCTGGGCCGGCGAGGCGAGGGTCATCACTTTCTCGCCGACCTTGACCGGACGACCGCGCCACTCCTCTGGGTCGCCCATGATGGCGATGCCGTCGCGGGGCGCCCTGACCTCTGTGCGCGCGAGGAGCTCGCGATAATAGTCGGTCTCCGCCTGCCGAAGGTCGACGCGCCGCTCTAGCACGGCCGCCTCGGTGCGGCTCTTGTCGGCCCCAAAGGCCTTTTGCCGGGCACCGAGGAGCTCGGCCCGGGCGACCTCGAGCTGGCGCAGGGCGACCTCGTACTTGCCGCGCAGCTCGGTATCGTCGAGGCGGAACAGCAGGTCGCCGGCGCGGATCTCGGCGCTCGGGGCCACCAGGATGCCGGTGACCACGCCAGTCGCCGGTGCGGCGACGATGGCGGCGTCCCGCGGCACGATCTCGGCCGGCGCGAGCACCGACTGGCGCACCGGCAGGAACGTGAGCAGGCTGAGGACGGCCGCCGCCGCGAGGCCGCCCCGCAGAGTCGCGAGGTCGCGCCAGGACCGGCCCGCCCGGCGGAAGAACGAGGCCGCGTGGGCGAGCGCCCCGGCGACGTGCTCGGCGGCGGCGCGCTCGGTCTCCCCCCAGGGCGCTTGCCGGAATAGGATCAGGCCGCCGAGGAGACGGCCGTCCCGCCGCAGCGGCAGGATCAGCGCCTGGTGCGGCAGCCCCGGCGGCCAAGCCTCCTTCGGCACGCCCTGCACCCCGCCGGACTCGGCGCCTTGCCCCGCCGGGACCGCGACGAACGACGCCCTCGCGCCTGCCGGCACCTGGCCCGCGGCCGGCATCAGGTCCGCGGCCGTAACCTGGCCGGCGAGGCGCACCAGCGCACGCGCGAAGGGCGAGGCCTCGTCGACCTCGGCGACGGCCGAGACCGACGCCAGGACGGGGCGGCGGCCGGCGTAGAAGAGCGCGGCGGTGTCGTACGCCACCACGTGCTGGGTCTCGTTGACCGCCGCGAAGGCGAGTTCCTGCGCGCTCCGCGCCGCCCGAAGCGTTGCCTCGAGGTGCAGGGCGGCGGCGAGCCGCTGGGCGCGTCGGTCGCTCGTGAAGCTGTGGGGCGGCGAGTGGCTGGTCATTGCGAGGCCGGCATGGTCGGGAAGGCGGCGGTGCCGCTCATCCCTGGCAGCAGGTCGCGCACGTCCTCGATCCGCCCGAGGACTTCGATCGACTGGCTCGCCGGATCGACGCGGCCGGACAGGGCCGCGACCGAGGCCCGGTAGCTGCGCCCGGTCTCGTCGACCCGGACCGAGAACGCGTCGCCGACCTTGAGCCACCGCAGCCAGGGCGACGGAACGATGGTGGTGAGGCGCAGCGGCCCGTCGCTGACGATCGACAGGATCGGCCGGTCGGCGGCTACCACCTCGTGGGCGTTGGCGTGCCGCTTGGCGACCCGTCCGGCGAAGGGCGCGCGCAGGAGGCAGTGGCTGGCTGCGGTGCGGGCCTCGGCCAGTTCGCCCTCGGCCTTTTGGGCCTCGGCCGCGGCGAGCTCGACGTCGAGGCCACCGATCGCCCCGAGCTTGACGAGGCGCTGCTTCGAGGCGAGGCGGGCGAGCGCGCCCTTGTGGACGCCCGCCGTCGCGCCGACCCGGGCCTCGCGCAGGGAGCAGTCGAACCGGGCCAGCACCTGGCCGGCCTGGAACCGGTCGCCGAGATCGACCTCGATCCGCTCGAGCAGCAGCGGGCCGTCGGAGGTGAGCGTAGCTTCGCGGTCGGCCGCCAGAAGGGCGCGCGCCTCCTGGGCCCAGGCGCCGGTGGCGCTGAGGAGCGCGAGCAGGATCCACGGGGTGGTGCGGGACAGGGCTCGGCGGGTCATTCGGCCCTCCCGGTCGCGCTGGCCTCGCGGCGGATCTCGTTCCCCACGGACGGCCCGGCCTCGGCCCTCGCCTCCGGCGCGGGCGCAGGCGCTGCGCTCTTCGATGGGATCGAACCGGTAGTAGCGACGCGGCGCGCCTCGCGCGCCTCGGCGAGGTGCCGAACGAGCGTGGCCGAGAGGCCGCGCTCGACGAAGTCGCGCAAGGAGGCGGTCAGGGCCGGTAGGTCAGTATCCTGGGCGCCCGGGAAGACGTCGACACCGAGGGAGGTCAGGACCGTGGCGTAGGCCTCCTGCAACTCGGCGAAGGTGTAGTAGTAGTCGAGGGCCGCGAGGGCGTAACCGGCCCGTGCCTCAATCAAGGAGGCGTCGCCGGCGGTCGTTGCCTCCTTGTTGGCCCGCACGTTGGCGAGCGCGTGGGTCTCGTTCTGGAGGATGCGCCGGGCGAGCTCGAAGTCGCGCAGCTTGGTGGCGTAGGCGCGCATCGCGAGGTGGACCTGCGTGACGACGGACAGCGTCATCGCCCGGCGCTGCGCCTCGATCAGCACCTGCTTGGTCTCGTTCTGCTGCAGGCGGGCCGGCAGGCTGATGAACTGGGTCAGCTGCAGCGACAGCCGCGCGCCGAGGTCGAACCAGTTGTTGTTGTAGAGGTAGCGGTTCGAATCGTAGGCGTAGCCCGAATCGATACGCAGGCCCGGCAGGGTTGACAGGATCTCGATCTGGCGCTCGAGCCGGGCGATGCGCAGCTTGTAGTCGTGCTCGTAGAGCTCGGGCCGGGTCATCAGCGCGACGGTGCGCAGGGCCGCCAGGTCGCCCGGGAGCTGCGGCGGCCGCAGGCTCTCGCGGCCGCTCAGGTGCAGGGGCTGGGCCGGATCGACGCTGATGAGCGCCGCGAGCTCGGCGCGCGAGAGCGCCATCAGCTCCTGGCGCCGCTCGATCTCGCGCAAGGTGCGCAGCATCCGGCGCTCGAAGTCGAGGGCGGCCTCCGGCGTGAGGTCGCCTCGCGCTTGAGCTTGGCGGGCGTTGCGGATCGCCGCGTTGGCCGAGTCGGCGATCGCCGGCAACTGGGCGCCGATCCGCTCGGCCGCGTAGGCGCGCCAGTATGCCCGGCGGGTGTCGGCGAGGATGCGGGAGGTGGTCTTGCGCTCGACCTCCCGGGCGAGCCAGACGGCGTTGCCGTCCTGCTGCATCTTCACGTAGCTGACGCCGAAATCGAGCGTGCTCCACAACACGCGCCCGTCGGCAACGCCGCGGTTGCGCTCGAGCGAGGTCGAGGGCTCGAGGGACTGGCGGCCTGTGAGCAGCGACTGGCTCGACGACCCCGCCTGGTTGCTGCGGCCGAGATAACCGCCGCCGATGCTCGCATCAGGCAGGAGCTTGTACTTTGCGAGGTCGAACTCGCCCGAGGCGTAGAACTGCTCGACGAGGCGGATGCGCCGGTCGAGGTTATACTTCAGCGCCCGGGCCATCGCGCCGTAGAGGTCGATCCGCCCCTCGACCGGGGCCTGGCTGGCAGTGATCGCGTCAAGGTCCCGGATCGCGACATCGAGGCGCTCGGCCTCGGTCACCGGCTCCGGCATCACGCAGGCGCCGAGTGCAGTGAGGACGAGGGCCGTCGCGACCGCGCGGGCCGGCCTGTTCGGCCAGATGCGTCCGCGACGGACCGGGTTCCATCGGAGTGAGCGGCGGATCATGCGGGAGAAGCCTCGGGGATTGGGTACGGGGAGGTGCGGGGATCAGCGGCGTCCGGCCACCTCGGAGGGTGACGGCGGTTCGGCAAAGGCGGCGTGGAGGAGCTCCTGGCCGTGCTCGAACCGGTTCGCGAAGCCGCGCAGCTTATGGGCGAGGCCCGGCCCCGGCGCCTCGGCCGGGTCCGCTCCGGCTGGCGCCGGGTCGTCCCGGAACATCCAGTCGGACGGCGCCACCTCGCCCTTGCGGATCAGGATCGGCGCCGGCTCGGGCGAAGCCGGCAGCTCGGGGAGCGCCGGCCGCGCGGGCGCCGGAGCGACCGGCTCGGACAGGCGCGGCAGGTCGAGGACCGGGAGCGGCCCGGCCTCCAGGCGCCAGGCCTGGAGCGGGTCCACTACCTCCGGTGTGATCCGCAAGCTCGTGCAGAAGGGCCGGCCCTCGTGCAGGACTTCGCACCCCCCGGGGGCTGCGTGGCGCGGCAGGGCGTCCGCGAGGCGAAGGCCGGTGGCGTAATGGACCCGGGCGTGCTCGACGACGTAGGGCAGGATCCGCAACGTCCCGACCTCGGGGCACGGCCCGGCCGCGAGCAGAGGCACGTCCTCGACGATCCAGCCCGCGCCGAACAGCAGCCGCTCGCGGCTCGCCTCGCCGCGGTCGCGGGTGATGTTGTCGCCGGCCTGGACGGGGGCGACGGTGCCGCGCACCGCCGCGGTCGCGATGGCGCCCTGCCCGTCCGACACGGTGTAGGTGAAGGCCGTCGCGCCGGAGAATCCCGGGTTCTGCACGAAGAGCAGCGTGCCGTCGGCGTTGAGCGTCACCCGGCCGCCCGCGACCGCGACGCTGCCCCCGGGCGCGAGGGGCCGGCCGTCGACCGCGGTGACGGCGAGCGGGCCGCCGTCGGGGTCGCGATCGTTGGCGAGGACCGGGATCACCGAGGGCGCGCCGACGCTCAGGAAGGCGTCGTCGGCTGCGACCGGGGCGTCCGCGACGGGAGCGATCATGCCGAGGACCGTGCCGGTCGCGGTACCACCGCTTCCGTCGGTCACCGTATAGGTGAAGCGGACGGCGCCGCTGACGTCCGGCTCCCCGAGGAAGACCAGCTTGCCGTCGCCGGAGAGGCGCACGAGGCCGCCAGCGACGGCGACAGCCTCCCCGGGCGCGACCGGCCGCCCGTCGACCGCCTTGACGAGGAGCGCCTCGCCCTCGACGTCGCGGTCGTTGGCCAGGACCGCAATCGTCACCGCGCCGTCCTCCGCGACGACGAAGGCGTCCGTGCCCGGCACCGGGGGNTGACCGTCCGACACCGTGTAGGTGAAGGAGACGGGGCCAGCGAAATCAGGCTGCGGCACGAAGGTGAGGCTGCCGTCCGGATTCAGCGTCACGCGACCACCCGCGACCGCGACCGTGCCGCCGGGAGCCACCGCCTGCCCGTTGATCGCCGTGACCGCTAGGGGATCGCCGTCCGCGTCGCGGTCGTTGCCGAGCATGGCGATCCGTACCGGAATCTCCTCGACCGTCGTGAAGCGGTCGAGCCCGAGGACGGGCGCGTCGTTCACCGGCGTGATGGTGCCGGTGACGGTGCTCGTGGCGGAGCCGCCCCGCCCGTCGGACACGGTGGCGCTGAAGCCGACCGGACCGGTGGCGTCCGCCGCCGGGACGAAGGTCAGGGTGCCGTCCGGATTCAACGTGACGGTGCCGCTCGGGACCGCGACCGAGGTTCCCGCCGCGATCGCCTGGCCGTCGATGGCCGTGACCGTCAGCGGGTCGCCGTCGACGTCGCTGTCGTTGGCACGAAGGTCGAAGGTGACGGCGCCATCCTCGGGCACGGTGAACCCGTCGTCGCCGAGGACCGGTGCGTCGTTGACCGGCGTGATGGTGCCGGTGACGACCGCGGTGGAGCTGCCGCCCTGCCCATCCGACACCGTGTAGGTGAAGGAGACCGGTCCATTGAAGTCGACGGCCGGCGCGAAGGTGAGCGTGCCGGCCGCGTTCAGGGTCACGGCGCCGTTCGCCACCGCGACCGTGCCGCCGGGCGCGATCGTCTGCCCGTCGATCGCCGTGACCGCCAGCGGATCGCCGTCCGCATCGCGGTCGTTGGCCAGCACCGCGAGGGCCGCCGGCGTGTCCTCCGCCGTGGTGAAGGCGTCGGCGATCGCGACGGGTGCATCGTTCACCGGCGTGACCGTGCCGGTGACGGCGGCCGTGGCGGTGCTGCCCTGGCTGTCCGACACGGTGTAGGCGAACGAGACCGGGCCGCTGAAATCGGCGGCTGGGGCGAAGGTGAGCGTGCCGTCGGCGTTGAGCGTCACCGCGCCGCCCGCCACCGCGACCGAGCCGCCCACTGCGATCGCCTGACCGTCGATGGCGGTGACCGTCAGCAGGTTGCCGTCGACATCGGCGTCGTTGGCCAGCACCGGCACGGGGATGGATGTATCCTCGGCGGTCGCGAAGCCGTCGGCCGTCGGTGCCGGCGCGTCGTTGACCGGGTCGATTGTGCCGGCGACCACCGCGGTCGCGGTGCCGCCCCGACCGTCGGACACCGTATAGGTGAAGGAGACCGTGCCGTTGGCGTTCGGGGTCGGCGCGAAGGTGAGCGTGCTGTCCGGGTTCAGCGTTACGGCGCCGCTTGCCACCGCGACCGTTCCGCCGGGTGCGAGGGCCTGCCCATCGATCGCCGTGATCGTCAGCGGATCGCCGTCCGCATCACGGTCGTTGGCGAGAACCGTGACGGTCGCGGGCGTGTCCTCCGCGGTCGCGAAGGCGTCGGCGATGGCGACGGGCGCGTCCTGGACCGGCGTGACGATCCCGCTCACCGTCGCGGTCGCGCTGCCGCCCTGCCCGTCGGAGACGGTGTAGGCGAACGAGACCGGGCCGTTGATGTCGGTGACCGGCGCGAAGGTGAGCGTGCCGTCCGGGTTCAGCGTCACCGTGCCGTTCGCCACCGCGACCGTGCTACCTGGACTCACCGCCTGCCCGCCGATCGCCGTGATCGCCAGCGGGTCGCCGTCGACGTCGCGGTCGTTGCCCAGCACCGTCAGGGTCGCGGGCGTGTCCTCCACCGTCGTGAAGCCGTCGGCTGCAGGGACCGGCGCGTCGTTCACCGGCGTGACGGTGCCGGTCACGGTCGCCGTGGCGCTACCGCCCTGACCGTCCGACACCGTGTAGGTGAAGGAGACCGCGCCGTTGGCGTTCGAGGCCGGCGCGAAGGTGAGCGTGCCGTCCGGGTTCAGCGTCACCGTGCCGTTCGCCACCGCGACCGTGCTACCTGGACTCACCGCCTGCCCGCCGATCGCCGTGATCGCCAGCGGGTCGCCGTCGACGTCGCGGTCGTTGCCCAGCACCGTCAGGGTCGCGGGGGTGTCCTCCGCCGTCGTGAAGGCGTCGGCGACAGCGAGGGGCGCGTCGTTGACCGGCGTGACCGTGCCGCCGACGCTCGCCGTGGCGGTTCCACCCTGCCCGTCCGAGACGGTGTAGACGAACGAGACCGGGCCGTTGACATCGGCGGCCGGCNCGGTCGTTGCCCAGCACCGTCAGGGTCGCGGGGGTGTCCTCCGCCGTCGTGAAGGCGTCGGCGACAGCGAGGGGCGCGTCGTTGACCGGCGTGACCGTCACGGTCACCGTGTAGGTGCTCGCCGCCGTCCCGTCCGAGACCGCGTAGGTGAAGCTGTCCGTCCCGCTGAAATCCGGGTTCGGCACGTAGGTGAAGCGGCCATCGGCGGTGACCGTGGCGCGGCCGTTCGCCGGGTCGGCGGCGAGCGCGTAGGCGATCGCGTCGCCCTCGGCGTCGAAGGCCGGCGGCAGCGTCCCGGAGACCGTCGCGTCCTCCTGCGTCGCCACGGCGAGCGGGGCGGCGACGGGTGCGTCGTTGACCGGCTGCACGGTGACGGTGACGGTCGCGAGCGCGGTGCCGCCCTGGCCGTCGTCGACCCGGACCTGGAAGGTCTCGACGCCGCTGGCATCCGGGTTCGGCTTGTAGATGAAGGTGCCGTCCGGATCGAGGCGGACGGTGCCGCCCGCCGGCTGCGCCACGAGGGTGAAGGTCAGGGCGTCGCCGTCGAGGTCGGCCGCGGTGATCGCGCCGGCCACCGGCTGCTCCTCGAACGTCGTCAGGGCGAGGTCCCCGACCGCCGGGGCGTCGTTCACCGGCGCGATCAGGATCGTGGCGACGTCGAGATCCGCGAGCGGTCCGCCGGCGCCGCCGGCGCCGTCGTCCACCGTCCGCATCGTCAGCGTGACCGCATCGGTGGCGTTCGTGGGCGGGGTGAAGACCGGGGCCGAGGCGGAGAGGAAGGCGTTGAGGGCGTCGCGCGTGCCCGACAGCGTCAGCGCGCCGGTGCCGCTGCCGGCGACCGTGACGCCGCCCGACGGGATCGCCGCGAGCGCACCGGCATCGACCGTCAGGGTCACCGTCAGGGTACCGGCGCCGGCATCGGCGTCGGCGACCGACAAGCCGAGCAGCGGGAGCGTCGCGTCCTCCTGCCCGGTGAAGGCGGGCGGGAGCCCGTTCACCGGCGCGTCGTTCACCGGCGCGACGGTCCCGGTCACCTGCCCGATGGAGAGGGCGGTGCCGTCGGAGAGCGTGTAGGCGAACTGCACCGGGCCGGCGAAGTCCGGGGCCGCTGCGAAGGCGAGCGTGCCGTCTGGGTGGAGGGTGACGGTGCCGCCCGCGACCGCGACCGAACCGCCGGGCGCGACCGCCCGGCCGTCGATGGCGACGACCGCGAGCGGGTCGCCGTCGACGTCGCCGTCGTTGGCGAGGACAGGGATCGTGGCGGTACCGTCCTCAGCGACCGCGAAGGCGTCGGCGAGCGCCGCCGGCGCATCGTTGACCGGCGCCACCGTGATGGTGACGGCGGCGAGGCTGGTGCCGCCGTTGCCGTCCGAGACCCGGTAGGTGAAGCCGTCGGGGCCGGCGAAGTCGGGGTTCGGCGTGTAGGTGAAGCGGCCATCCGGGAGAAGCACGATCGTGCCGTTGGCCGGCCCCGTGACGAGCCCGTAGGAGAGGGCATCGCCGTCGGGATCGGCGTCCGGCCCGGCGCCGTTATCCGCAGCCAGGCTGCCGGCCAAGACCCCGTCCTCGGCGATCACGAAGGCGTCGTCGGCGGCGACCGGGGCCGGGTTGACGATCGTCCAGTCGACGCTGCGGCTCGCGGCGGCACCGGACGGATCGGTGGCGGTGATCGTCACCCGGTAGGTCGCGCTGCCGCCGGCCCCCGAGGCGCCGGGCGCGACCGTGCCGGAGATCGCTCCCGTCGCGGGGTCGATCACGAGCCCGGGCGGCAGGCCGGTCGCCGCGAATGTGAGCGCTCCGCCGTCGGCGTCGCGGAAGGCCGCGCCCGCTGCGAGGGCGACAGTTTCCCCGTCGGCGTTCCGGAGCGGCGCGAACGCGTCGGCGGCCGGCGCGTCGTTCAATCCGTCGACCCGCACGGTGAGCACCGCCGTCGCGAAGCCGCCGGCGCCGTCCGAGACGGTGTAGCCGACGCTCGTCGCCCGCGACGCGCCCGCCGGGAGGCCGACGAAGTCCGCGCCCGGATCGAAGGTGAAGCCGCCATCCGCCCGGATGGTGAAGGTGCCGCCGGCCGAGCCCGCCACGGCGGCGCCGACCCCGCCCGCGGGCGCGCCCGCGCCCACCACCGTCAGGACGTCGCCGTCGATGTCGGTGTCGCGGCCTGCCGGGCCCAAAATGACGTTGCCGGTGACCGCCGTGTCCTGGCCCGTCGCCGCGGCGTCGTTGGCTGCGATGGGGGCGTCGTTGACCGGGGTCACCGTGCCGGTGACGAACCCGGTCCCCGTGGCGCCGTTCTCGTCCGCCAGCGTGTAGGTGAAGGAGACCGGGCCGACGACGTCGGGGGCCGGGGTGAACAGAAGGGTGCCGTCCGCCTGCAGCGCGACCGAGCCGGTACCGATCGCGACGCTCTCGCCGGGGAGGATCGCGACACCGTCGATCTGCGTCACCGCGAGGGGATTGCCGTCGGCATCGGTGTCGTTGGCGAGCACCCGGATCGTGACGGATGCGTCCTCGGGCGTGACGAAGGTATCGGCGGCGGCGGCCGGTGCGTCGTTCACCGCAGCGACCGCGACGGTGACCGTGTAGGTCACGGCCGTGGTGCCGTCGCTGACCGTGTAGGTGAAGCTGTCGGGCCCGGAATAGTTCGGCGCCGGGGTGTAGGTGAAGGTGCCGGCGGGATCGATCGCGACCGTGCCGTTCGCCGGCGCCGTCGCGAGGGCGTAGGTCAGGGCGTCGCCGTCGAGGTCGGTGGCAGTCGGCAGGCGATCGCTTACCGGCGTGTCCTCGACCGCCGCGAGGGTGGCGTCATTGCCGACGGGCGCGTCGTTGGCGCCCGTGACCGTGACGGTGAGAACCGCAGTCGCGGTGCCGCCCTGGCCGTCGGAGACCGTGTAGTCGATGCTCGAGCTGCGGGTGATCCCGGCCGGCAGGTCGTCGAAATCGGCGCCGGGCGCGAAGTCGAACGTGCCGTCGGCGCGGATCGTGAACAGGCCGCCGGCCGAGCCGGCGCGCGGGGTGCCGACGCCGGCACCGGTACCGTCGACCGCGACGACGCTCAAGGAATCGCCGTCTGGGTCGCGGTCGGGGCCGGCACCGTTGTCGGCGAGGACCGAGCCTGCGACCGGCACGCCCTGGACCGTCGCGACGGCGTCGGCCTCGGCCACCGGGGCCGGGTTGGCGATCCGCAGGACGACGGTCTGGGTCGCCGCGGCTCCGGAGGGATCACGCACCGTCACCGCGACGGCGTAGAGGCCGCCATTGATCTGCGAGGAGGAGGCATCGACGGTGCCGGCGATCACCCCGGTGGCGGAATCGATCGCGAGCCCGGCCGGGAGGCCGGCGGCGGAAAAGAGCAGGGCGTCGCCGTCGATGTCGGTGAAGAAGCCCGCGACGTCGAGGCGGACGGGCTCGCCGTCCGCGAAGGCCCGGTCGGGGATCGGCGCGGCGACCGGCGCGTCGTTGACCGGCGCCACGGTGACCGTCACCGCGTAGGTCACGGTGCTGCGGCCGTCGCTCACCGTGTAGGTGAAGCGGTCGGTCCCGGTGAAGTCGGGGTCCGGCGTATAGGTGAAGGTGCCCCCGGCGCTGACCGCGACGGTGCCGTTCGCTGCCTGCGCGCCCTCGGCGTAGACGAGGGTATCGCCGTCGGCGTCGGTCGCACCCGGCAGCGCCCCGGCCAGGACCCCGTCTTCCGCGGTCGCGACCGCGAGGTCGGCGGCGGCCGGCGCGTTGTTGGCGCCGGCGATCGTGACGGTGAGCGTCGCCGTCGCGGTGGCGCCGGACGGATCGGCGGCCGTGTAGGTCACGCTCGTCGCGCGGCTCTCGCCCTGCTGCAGGTCCTGGAAGGCCGCGCCCGGATCGAAGTCGTAGGTGCCGTCCGGCCGGATCGTGAAGGTGCCGCCGGCCGAGCCCGCCACGGCGGTCCCGACACCGGCCGGCAGGCCGGCGACCGCCACGACCGTGAGGGCGTCGCCCTCGGGATCTCGGTCGTTGGCCAGCACCGAGGCGCCGGCAAGGATCGGCGCGTCCTCCCCCGTCGCCGCCGCGTCGTCGGCCGCCCCCGGCGCGGTGTTCACCGGCACCACCGCGACCGTCGCGACGGCGGCCTGCGAGACGTTGTCGGCCGTGTCGACCACGTTGAAGACCAGGGTGCGCGCGCCGGGCGTCGGCGCGTCGCTCACGTTCTCGTAGCGGATCGCCGCCACTAGCGAGCGCAGGGTGCCGGCGGGCAGAGGCGTGCCGGCACCGGCGGCGTTCACGACCGTGAGGGTGCCGTTGCCGTCATAGGCGTAGGAGAGCACGCTGCCGCCGAAGGCGATCGTTCCGCTCGCGGCTGCGTCGCGCCGGATGTCGACGGCGCCGTTGAGGTGCAGGATCTCGCTGCCTGCGTCGGCCGCCTCGCCGCCGAACACGATCTGCACCCCGAAGGCGTCGTCCTCGGCGTCGGCGAGGCTCACGCTCGGCGCCACCGCGACTGGGCCGCCGCCCTCGACGAAGACGACGGCGGAATCGGGGCCCGGCGTCGCCGGGTCGAGGTCGATCACCGGCGCGTCGTCGACCGCCACGACCGTGAGGCTCACGGCGGCATCCGCCATGGCGCCGTCCGCATCGACGATACCGTAGGTGATGACGGTCGTGCCGTTGAAGTTCGCGGCCGGCGCGAAGGTGAGCGTACCGTCGGCGTTGAGCGTCACCGTGCCGTCGGCGACGGCCACTGTCTCGCCCGGCGCGATCGGCCGGCCCTCGACCATGGCGATTCTGAGCGCGTCGCCGTCGGGATCGGCATCGGCGCCCGCAGGACCGCTCGTCGTGCCGAGGCCGGAGATCGGATCGAAGGTGACCGGGACGTCCTCGGTCGTCGTGACGGTGTCGTTGACCGCGACCGGGGCCGGGTTGGTGACGGTGAAGACGAAGCTCGCCTGGTCTGGCACGGCGCGGCCGTCGGACGCCGTGACCGTGACCGTGTAGGCGCCGCCCCGCGACGCGGAAGCGTCGAGGGTGCCGGAGATGACGCCCGCCGGGCTGATCGTCAGGCCGGGAGGCAGGCCGGCCGCCGTGAAGGCGAGGGCGTCGCCGTCGGCGTCAGTGAAGAAGTCCGAGACGTCGAACGCCACGGCCTCGCCGTCCGCCCGGACGCGGTCGGGAATCGTGCCCGCGACCGGCGCGTCGTTGACCGGGGCGACCACGATCGCCACCGTCGCGGTGTCGGTGCCGCCGTTGCCGTCGTCGATCGTATAGGTGAAGGACTCGGTGCCGTTGAAGTCCGGGTTCGGCGTGAAAAGCAGGACCGGGCGCCCGGCCCCCCCGGCGACGAGCTGCACGATGCCGTTGCTCGTCGGGACAGCGGGACCGCCGACGACCAGCGCGACGTTCTCGACGCGGATCACCACGTTGGTGTCGCCGTCCGGATCGACGTCGTTGCCCAGGACATCGACGAGGACCGGCACGTCCTCGACCGCGTCGATCACGGTGTCGTTCTGGGCCTGCGGCGTCAGGTTGTTCACCGTGTAGGTGAACTGGCTCGACGCCCGGGCGCCCTGGGAATCCTCGGCCGTGACGGTGATCAGGTAGTCGCGCGTGCCCGTCGGCCCCGAGGCGTCGGGGGCGATCGTGCCCGAGATGACGCCGCCCGCCGTGATGGCGAGCCCCGGCGGCAGGCCGGTCGCGAAGAAGGTGAGCCGCTCGCCCTCGGGATCGCGGAAATCGCCCGAGACGTCGATGGTGATCGCGTCGCCGTCGTTGCGCACGGCGTCGGCGATCGGCGCCGTCGCGACCGGCGCGTCGTTCACCGCGGCGACCGAGACGTTGACGATCGCGGTCGAGAGGCCGCCCTGGCCGTCGCTGACCCGGTACACCACCGTGTCGACGCCGCTGTAATCGACGTTCGGCGTGTACCGCAGGGTGCCGTCCGGGTTGATCGCGACCGTGCCGTTGGCCGCCACCGGGGCGAAGGCGGGATCGACGAACAGGGCGTCGCCGTCGGGGTCGACGTCGTTGCCGACGACGTCGATGTCGACGCTCGTGTCCTCCGGGATCGTCACGGCGTCGTTGACGCCGGTCGGCGCCGGGTTGGTGACGGTGAAGACGAAGCTCGTCGCGGCGGTCGAGGCGCCGTCCGATGCGGTGACGGTGACGGTGTAGACGCCGTCGCCGGCAGGCCCGCCCTGGCTGGCGTCGCGGGCGATCGTGCCGGTGACCGCGCCGGTCGCGGGATCAATCGCGAGGCCCGGCGGCAGGCCGGCGGCGGTGAAGGCGAGGGCGTCGCCCTCGGCATCGGCGAAGAACGGCGCGAGGACGAGGGCTTGCGGGCCGAAGCCGTCGCCATCGGCGCGGATGACGGCCGGGATCGCCGCGGCGGCGGGCGCGTCGTTCACGCCCGTGACCACCACCGTCAGGGTCGCGGTGTCGGCGCCGCCGTCGGCGTCCTGCAGCGCGTAGACGATGCTGGTGGCGCGCGTCTCCCCGGCCCGGAGGTCGGCAAAGTCTGGCCCGGCCGCGAAGGTGAAGGCGCCGTCGGCCGCGACCGTGAAGCTGCCGCCCGCCGAGCCACGCACCGTGGCGGATGCACCGGGCGCGATCGCCACCCCGTCGACACCGGTGACCGTCAGCGGGTCTCCGTCGTCGTCCTGGTCGTTGTCGAGCACGTCGCCCGAAGCCGCTCCCGCGAGCGCCGACACGGTGTCGGAGAAGCCCTTGGGCGGGATGTTGGCGATGAACCAGGTGAAGGCCCGGCTCGTGCTCAGGGTGCCGTCCGAGGCGGTGACCGTCACGCCGTAGACGCCGCCCCCCACGGTCGAGGCGTTCCCCGCGATGGTGCCAGAGACGAGGCCGGTGACGGGATCGATGGCGAGGCCCTGCGGCAGACCGGTCGCCGCGAAGGTGAGGGCAACGCCCTCCGGGTCCGAGAAGTAGACCGAGAAGTTCTGCGCCTCGGCGAGCACGAGCGCCTGGCCGTCGGTGTCGATCCGATCGGCGATCGGGGCCGCGACCGGGGCGTCGTTGGCCGCCAGCACCGTGACCCTGACGCTGGCGCTGGCAAAGCCGCCGTTGCCGTCGCCGATCGTGTAGACGATCGTGTCGGTCCCGTTGAAGTCCGGGGCCGGCGTGTAGACGAGCGCGCCGCCGTCGATCGCGACGGTGCCGGCGCCCGCGGAGGCCGCCACGATGGTCAGCGGGTCGGCGTCCGCGTCGACGTCGTTGGCCAGCACCGCGATGCGGACCGGCACGTCCTCGGGGGTGGTCGCGGCGTCGTCGACGGCGACCGGCGCCGGGTTGGTCACCGTCAGGGTGAAGGCCTGGCTCAAGGACTGGCCGCCCGGGTCGGTGGCCGTCACGGTGACCGCGTAGATCCCGCCGCCGACCTGGCTCGCGCCGCTCGCGATGGTGCCGGAGAGGAAGCCCGTCACGGGGTCGATCACCAGCCCCTGCGGCAGGCCGGTCGCCGCGAAGGTGAGCGGGTCGTCGTCGGGGTCGCGGAAGAAGTCGGCGAGGTCGTAGGTGAAGCTCTGGCCGTCGGCCCGGACGCGGTCGGGGATCGGCGTGACGATCCGGGGCGCGTCGTTCACCGGCGTCACCGTCACCAGGGCCGTCGCGGTGTCGCTGCCGCCGTTGTTGTCGATGATCGTGTAGGTGAAGGATTCCTGGCCGGTGAAATCCGGGTCGGGCGTGAAGCGCAGCACCTCGGTCTCGGCGCCGTCGAGGATGAGCTGCACGCTGCCGTTGGCAGTGGCGACCGCCGGGCCGTTGAGCACCAGCACGACGTTGTTGACCGCGATCACCCGCTCGGAATCGCCGTCCGGGTCGGTGTCGTTGCTGAGGATCGGGATGATGACCGGGGCGTCCTCGGCCGTCGTCGCCACGTCGTCGCGCGCCTGCGGCGGCAGGTTGAGCACCGTATAGGCGAAGCTCACGCTGCTCGCCGCGCCGCTCGCGTCCCGCACCGACACGGTCACCGGGTAGGTCAGGGTTCCGGTCGGACCCGAGGCGTCCGCCACCAGCCGGCCGGTGATGCGCCCGGTCGCCGGGTCGAGGCTGAGCCCCGGCGGCAGCCCCGTCGCCGCGAAGCTGAGGGCCTCGCCCTCCGGGTCGCTGAAGAACGCGCCCGCGTCGATCGCGTCGACGTCGCCGTCGTTGCGGATGCGGTCGGCGATCGGGGCTGTGACGGGCGCGTCGTTGACCGCCGCCACCGTCACGCTCACCGCTGCGCTCGCGGTGCCGCCGTTGCCGTCCGAGATCGTGTAGACGATCGTGTCGATCCCGTTGAAGTTCGGGTTCGGCGCGTAGGTGATCGCGCCGTCCTGGCCGAGGGTCACCGTGCCGTTTCCGGCGCTGGCGGCGATCACCCGCAGCGGGTCGCCGTCGGGATCGGAATCCGGCACGCCGCTGCCGGCGCTGCCGTCGAGCACGTTGAGAGTGACGGGGGTGTCCTCGAGGGTGCCGGCGGCGTCGTTGCGCGCGATCGGGGCCGGGTTGGTCACCACCACGGCGTAGCTGTCGGTCGCGGTGCCGCCCTGCCCGTCCGAGACGGTGACGACCACCGTGTAGGTACCGTTGCCGCTGGGGCCGCGCTGGCTGGCGTCGCGGTCGATGGTGCCCGAGACGAGGCCGTCCGGCGAGATCGTCAGGCCCGGCGGCAGGCCGGTCGCCGTGAAGGTCAGACGGTCGCCGTCGACGTCGGCGAAATAGGCGGCGGCGTCGAAGCTGACCGCCTGCCCGTCGGTGCGCATCCGGTCCGGCAGGGGCGTCGTCGCCACCGGCGCGTCGTTGGCCGGCGCCACGGCGACGGCGACGTCGTACTCGGCGAGCCCCCCGCGCCCGTCGGTGATGACGTAGCTGAAGCGGTCGGTGCCGTTGAAATCGGGCGCCGGCTGGTAGGTGAAGGTGCCGTTCGGGTTGATCGTCACGGTGCCGCTCGCCGGCGTCGTGCTGCCGGGCGCGTAGGTGACCGTGTCGCCGTCGGCATCGAAGGCGGCCGGCAGGGCGGCGGTCAGCGCCGTATCCTCGCCGGTGGCGTAGGCGGCATCCGCTGCGACCGGCGGGTCGTTGACCGGGGCGATAAGGCCGGCGACCGCGGCGCTCGCCGTGCCGCCCTGGCCGTCCGAGACGGTGTAGGTGAACGAGACCGGGCCGTTGACGTCGGCGCCCGGCACGAAGGTCAGGGTGCCGTCGGGGTTGAGCGTGACGCTGCCGCCTGCCACCGCGACCGTGCCGCCGGGCACGATGCCGACGCCGTCGACGGCCGTGACCGTCAGCGGGTCACCGTCGCGGTCGCTGTCGTTCCTCAGAACCGCGACGGTGATGGGGGTGTCCTCGGTGCCGGCGAAGCGGTCCGCGAGTGCCGTCGGGGCGTCCTGGACCGGCGTCACCAGGCCGGTGACGGTGGCGCTGTCGCTGCCGCCGTTGCCGTCCGAGAGCGAGTAGGTGAACGAGACTGGGCCGTTGAAATCGGCCTGCGGCACGAAGGTGAGGGTGCCGTCGGGGTTGAGCGTCACCGCGCCGCCGGCGACCACGATGGTGCCGCCCGGCGCGATGAAGGCGCCGTTGATCTGGATCAGGCCGAGGACGTCGCCGTCGACGTCGCTGTCGTTGCCACTCACCTCGAAGGTGACGGCACCGTCCTCCGGCACGGTGAAGCTGTCGTCGCTGAGCACCGGCGCGTCATTGACCGGGGCGAGGGCGCCGGTGACGGTTGCCGTCGCGACACCGCCGCGCCCGTCCGAGATGGTGTACGTGAAGGAGACCGGGCCGTTGAGGTTCAAGGCCGGCACGAAGGCGAGGGTCCCGTCGGGGTTCAGGGTCACGGCGCCGCCCGCCACCGCGACCGTGCCGCCGGGCACGATGCCGGTGCCGTCGATGGCGGCAACGGTCAGCGGGTCGCCGTCGGCGTCGCGGTCGTTCGCCAGCACCGCGATCAGCGCGGGCGTGTCCTCGGTGCCGGCGAAGCTGTCGGCGAGCGCCACCGGCGCATCCTGGACCGGCGTCACCACTCCGCTCACCGTCGCGGTGGCGCTGCCCCCCTGCCCGTCCGAGACGGTATAGGTGAACGAGAGCGGTCCGTTGAAGTCGAGCTGAGGCACGAAGCCGAGCGTGCCGTCGGAGTTGAGCGTGACCGCGCCTCCCGCCACCGCGACCGTCGTGCCGGCGGTAATCGCCCGGCCGTCGATGGCGGTGATCGTCAGCGGGTCCGTGTCGACGTCCGCATCGTTCGGCAGCACGGCGAGGGTCGCGGGCGTGTCCTCGGCTGTGACGAAGCTATCGGCGGCCGGCACCGGGGCGTCGTTGACCGGCGTGATGGTGCCGGTGACCGTGGCCGTGGCGCTGCCGCCCTGCCCGTCCGAGACGGTGTAGGTGAACGACACCGCGCCGTTGGCGTTCGGGGCGGGCGTGAAGGTCAGCGTGCCGTCGCCGTTCAGGGTCACGGCGCCGTTCGCCACCGCGACCGTGAGGCCGGGCGCGATGGCCTGCCCGTCGATCGCCGTGACCGTCAGCGGAGACCCCTCGGCATCGGTGTCGTTGAGGCGCGGATCGACGGTGACCGGCTGATCCTCGCGGGTCGCGATCCCGTCGCCCTGCGCGACCGGCGCGTCGTTGGTGCCGGTCACGATCACGGTCGCGGTGCCGGTGGCGGTGCCGCCCTGGCCGTCGGAGAGCGTATAGGTCGCCTGCGTCACCCGGGTCTCGCCCGCCGCGAGGTCGACGAAGTCGGTGCCGGGCTCGAAGCCGAAGCTGCCATCCGCAGCGATCGTGAAGCGGCCGCCCGCAGAGCCCGCGACCGGTACGCCGACGAGGCCGGCGGCGCCATTGACGGCGGCGACGGCAAGGGCGTCGCCGTCCGGGTCGAGATCCGGGCCGGCTCCGTTATCCGCCAGCACCGAGCCGCCGACCGGCGTGTTCTGGTCGGTCGCGAAGGAATCGTCCCGGGCGACCGGCACCGGGTTCGCCACCGCGAGGGCGAAGGTGCGGCTGGTGGTGAGCCCGAGGCGGTCGGTGGCGGTGACCGTGACCGCGTAGGGGCTGCCGGCGCTCGCGCCGGCCGCCAGGGTGCCGCTGACGAGGCCCGTCGCGGGATCGACGGTCAGGCCCGCCGGCAGGCCCGCGGCGGTGAAGCGCAAAGCGTCGCCGGCATCCGGATCGGCGAAGCTGTCCGCGAGGGCCAGCGCGAAGGCCGCGCCGTCCTGAGCGGCCTGGTCGGGGATCGGCGCCGAGACCGGCGCGTCGTTGCGGCCGGCGATCGTGACGGTGAAGCTCGCATCCGACACCGCCCCCGAGGGGTCGGCGATCCGGTAGGCGACGGAGGTCGCGCGGCTCTGACCCTCGGCGAGGTCGGCGAAGGCGCCGGCCGGGTCGAAGGTCGCGCTGCCGTCGGCGGCAACGACGAAGCGGCCCCCGGCCGATCCCGCCACGAGGGCGCCGACCTGCCCGGCCGCCCCGTTCACCGCGACGACCGCGAGCGGGTCGCCGTCCGCATCGGCATCGTTGACGAGCAGGCTCGCGGCGACTGGGGTGTTCGCGTCGGTGGCGGCGGCGTCGGGTGCGGCGACCGGCGGGTCGTTGACCGGCGCGACCGACACCGTGACCGTGTATTCGCGGGTGACCGTGCCGTCGTCAACCGTGTAGGTGAAGCTGTCGAGGCCGTTGGCATTGGCCTCCGGCACGTACAGGAAGGTGCCGTCCGGACGGATGTCGACCCAGCCGTTCGCCGGCTGGCGGCTGCCCGGCCCGTAGGTCACGACGTCGCCATCGACGTCGCTCGCGGTCGGCAACCGGCCCTGGAGCGGCGTGTCCTCCGCCGTCGCGACGGCGGCATCCGCCGCCACCGGGGCGTCGTTGACCGGCGTCACCGCGATGGTGCGGGTGTCCGTGTCGGTGAGCGCGCCGCCCGCACCGGTATTGCCGCGATCGTCCGTCACCATCGTCAGCGTGACGGGGCCGTTGACATCAGGTGTCGGCGCGAAGAACGGGGCGGAAGGCCCCGCCAGGAAGGCGTCGATCGCCGCGACGGTGCCGGTGAGGACGAGGCGGCCGGTGCCGGAGCCGACGACCGCGACCTCGGCGGTCGCGGTCGCCGCCAGGGTGCCGCGATCGACTGAGAGCGTGACGGTGACCGCGCCCTGCCCGGCATCGACGTCGGCGATCGCGAGGCCGGTAAGCTGCGCGGGCGTGTCCTCGGCCGTGCCGAAGGCGGCCGGCAGGGCGTTGACCGGCGCGTCGTTCACCTGGGTGACAATGAGCGTCACCGTGTTCGGGGTCGGGTCGGTGTCCTGGCCGCCATTGGCGACCCCGCCGTTGTCGCGCACCCGGAAAGTGAAGGCCGTGACGCCGCTGACATCCGCGATCGGCGTGAAGGTGAGGAGCCCGAAATTGGCGGCGGTGATTACTTGGCCCGCCGCGACCGCAACGCCGCCGAGCGCCAGGGTACCGCCCGCCGGCAGCGTGTCGACGATCACCGCCTCGAGGGCGTTGGCTGGATCGTCGGCCGGATCGGTGAGGCCGAAATCCAGGGCCGAGAAGGTGTAGGTCGTGTCCTCGGCGAGCGTTACGCCGCGGTCGGCGCCCGCGGGCGCGTCGTTCACCGGCGTGATCAGGATCGTCGCGGTGTCGATGTCTGTCAGCGCCATGCCGCCGGTATTGCCGTTGTCGCTGGTCGCCATCGTCAGGGTGACGCTGGCGGTGGCGTTGGCGGCGGGGATGAAGATCGGGGCCGAGGTCCCGGAGAGATAGGCGTTCAGCGTCGCGATCGTGCCGTCGAGGGTCAGCGTGCCGGTGCCGGTGCCCGAGACCGCGACGCCGGCCGCGGGAGCAGCGGTGAGCGCGCCCGAGTTGACGCTCAGGCTGACGCGGACGATTCCCGTGCCGGCATCCGCATCGGCGATCGCGAGGCCGGTGAGGACGAGGCCGGTATCCTCGCGCGTGGCGAAGGCCGTCGGCAGGGTGTTGACCGGCGGGGTGTTGATCGCCGCGACCGCGACCCGGACCGTTCCGGTCTCGGTGACGCCGCCCGCGCTCACTGTGTAGGTGAAGGTCGACATTCCGTTGAAGTCGGTCGCCGGGCCGAAGATCAGCACGCCCTGCGGTGTCAGCGTGACGGTGCCGTTCTCGACCGCGACGGCCGGGCCGCCGGCGGCGATGGCGGTGCCGTTCACCGCTGTGACGGTGCGGCCGACATCCTCGAAGGTATCGTTGGCAAAGACCGGGATCGCGACCGGCGTGTCCTCGTCGGTCACCGCCGCGTCGTCGGCGATGTCGACGACCGGCGCCACGGTGAGCGCCACCGCGCCGCTCGCGGCGAGCGCCCCGTCGGAGACCTGGAGCGTGAGTTGGGCCGGGCCGTTATAGTCCGGGTTCGGCACGTAGGACGCACCGTCGAGGGCCGCGTTGATCGCCGCGGCCGTGCCACTGAAAGTCGTCGCGGCATCCGCCGTGCCATCGCCGGCGGCGAAGGTCAGGCCCGTGATCCCGGCAAGCGAGAAGGTGCCGCCGGTGACCGCGATCGAGACGGTGAGGACGCCGCTGTCGACGTCAGCTACCGCGAGCGCGTTGCCGCCGGCGGTGGAGAAGACCCGCGCGGTGTCCTCCGCCGTGACCTGGGCGCCGGGTACTGCGACGACGGGGGCGTCGTTCACCGGCGTGACGATCACCATCACGGTCGCGGTCTCGGTCACGCCGCCGGCGGTCACCGTGTAGGTGAAGCTCGTGACGCCGTTGAAGTCCGGCGCCGGCGCGTAGACGATCGTGCCGTCGGCCGAGGCGGCGACGCTGCCCTGGCCGGCGGGCGGCTGGGTCACGGCGGTCAGCGTCCGGCCCGGATCGGAAAAGCCGTCGGCGGTGGCGCCGTTGGTGCCGAGGATCAGGTTGGTGCCGAGCGCCGTGTCCTCGCCCGTCGTCAGGGTGTCGGCCGTGATGTCGGCGACCGGCGTCACCTGGATGGCGATCGTGTCGGTATCGGTCGCGATGCCGTCGCTCGTCGCCAGCGTGAGCCCGGCGGCGCCGTTGAAGTCGGGCGCGCCCCGGTAGGTCAGGCCGGCAAGCGCCGCATTGATCTGCCCCGCGCTGCCCGAGATGACGATGCTCGCGCCGCCGTTGCCGGTGATCGTCGCCCCGCCCCCCGCGGCGACCGTCGCCGTCCCGCCCGTGATGGTGAGCGTGGTGGTAAGCGCGTCGCCGTCGACATCCGCCACGCGGACGGCGCTGCCGTTGACGAAGGCGAGCGGCGCATCCTCGGCGACGACCTGGGCGCCCGGCACGGTGTTGACGGGCGCGTCGTTGACCGGGGTGACGGCGACGGCGACCGTGGCGGTCTCCGTCACGCCCCCTGAGGTCACCGTGTAGGTGAAGCTCGTCGCGCCGGTGTAGTCGGGTGCCGGGGCGTATGTCAGCGTGCCGTCGGCGTTGAGCCGCACCGTGCCGTTCGGCACCGCGACCGCCGCCCCACCTGGGCTGACCGAACTGCCGTTGACGGCCGTGATGGTGCGGGCGGGGTTCTCGAAGCTGTCGTTGGCCAGCACCGCCAGCGTGACCGGCGTGTCCTCGGGTGTGCTCGCCGAGTCGCCCGCGATGTCGGCCACCGGCGCGATGGCAATCGTGCTCGTGTCGGTGTCGGTGAGCGGCGTCCCTGTTCCGGTGTTGCCGCCGTCGTTCGTCGTCATCGTCAGCGTGACGGCGCCGTTGGCGTCGGCGACCGGGGTGAAGACGGGAGCCGAGGCGGAGGCGAGGTAGGCGTTGAGCGCCGCCTGCGTGCCGGTGAGCGTCAGCGAGGCCGAGCCCGAGCCGGTGACGGCGACGCCGGATCCCGCGGTGGCTGCGAGCGTACCGCCGGTGACGCCGAGCGTGACGCTGAGCGCGCCGGTCCCGGCATCGACGTCGGCCACGCTCAGGCCGGTGAGCGCGAGCGGCGTGTCCTCGCTCACCGCGAACGAGGCCGGCAGAACGTTCACCGGCGCGTCGTTGACCGCCACCACGTTCACCGTTGCCTGCGCTACCGCCGAGCTCAGCTGCCCGTCGCTCACGCTCACCGCCACGATCCGCGGCAGCGTCGGCGGGTTCTCCGAGGTCGAGGCGAACCGCACCGCCGCAAGCGTCGCCTGGTAGCTCGCCAGGCTCGCCGGGCCCGACAAGGTCAGCGTGAAGCTGCCTGCGTCGTAGCTCGCGCTCACCCCTGCCGGCAGCCCGGCCGCCGCGAGCACGTCGCCGGCCTGGCCGTTGGTGATCGTCACGGTGGCCGAGGCCAGGGTGGGGCTGTCGACGTCCTGGATCAGCACGTCGGTGTCGGCGATCGGCACACCGGCGCCGTTCTCGGTGTAGGTGGCGGAGAAGCCGGTGCCGGGACCCGAGGCGTCGAGGTCGAGGACCGGGGCGTCGTCGACGGGCAGGACGTTGATCGTGCTGGTGTCGGTGGCGGTGAGTGCGCCGCCGGCGCCGGTATTGCCGGTGTCGGAGGTGGTCAGCGTCAGCGCCACGGCGCCGTTGAGGTTGGCGGCCGGGGTGAAGACGGGAGCGGCGGCCGACGCCAGGTAGGCGTTGAGCGCCGCCTGCGTGCCGGTGAGCGTGAGGGTGGCGGTGCCCGAGCCCGCGACGGTGACGCCGCCGGAGGCGGTCGCGCTGAGGCCGCCGGTGCCCGCGCCGACGCTGAGGGTGAGGCTGAGGGCGCCGGTTCCGGCATCGACGTCGGACACCGCGAGGCCGGTGAGCGCGAGCGGCGTGTCCTCGTTGGTGGTGAAGCTCGCCGGCAGGGTGTTGACGGGCGCGTCGTTGACCGGCGCCAGGGTGATGAGGGTGGTGTCGACGTCGGTGAGCGCACCGCCGGCACCGGTATTGCCGTTGTCGGAGGTGGTCAGCG
>NZ_QOWC01000045.1 GCF_003574465.1 Methylobacterium crusticola | reverse complement strand
GCCCGGTGCCGCCGCGGCCGCCGAGGCCGCGGCGGCTGCCGCCGCGACAGCGGCCGCCGCGGCGGCAGCCGCCGCGAGGAGGACGGGACGGCGCCTCACGCGCGCTTCAGGTCGGTGTGGCGCACCGGGATCCGGCGCACCCGCTTGCCGGTGGCGGCGAAGATCGCGTTGAGCACCGCGGGCGCGGCGACCGCGATGGTCGGCTCGCCGACGCCCCCGATGAAGCCGCCGGAGGGCAGCAGGATCGTCTCCACCGCCGGCATCTCGTCGAGGCGCAGCACCGGGTAGGTGTCGAAGTTCGTCTGCTCGATGCGGCCGTCCTTCACCGTGCACTCGCCGTAGAGCGCCGCCGAGAGGCCGTACACGAAGGAGCCGGCGACCTGGGCGTCGATCTGCTGCGGGTTGACGGCGACGCCCGGGTCGGTCGCCGCCACGATGCGGTGGACCCGCACCTTGCCGTCGTCGGCCACCGAGACCTCGGCGGCGGCCGCGACGTAGCTGCCGAAGCCCATGATCTGGGCGAGGCCGCGATGCACGCCGGCGGGCGGCTTCGTGCTCTCCCAGCCGATCCGCTCGGCGACCGCGTTCAGCACCGCGAGGTGCTTGGGGTGCCGGGCCATCAGCTTGCGCCGGAAGGCGAGCGGGTCCTGCCCGGCCGCGTGCGCCACCTCGTCCATGAAGGATTCGAGGTAGATCGCGTTCGGGTTGGTGTTCACGCCCCGCCAGAAGCCCGGGATGATGTGCGGGTTGCGCATGGCGTGGTCGATCAGCAGGTTCGGGATGCCGTAGCCGATCGCCGCCTCCGCCCCGCCCGGGTTGAGGCCCTGGAAGGTCACCGGGTCCTTGCCGTCGGGCCCGAGCCGCCCCGGGATGATCCCGGCCAGGATCGACTGGCCGGAGATGCGCATGTGCAGCCCGGTCAGGTTGCCGTCCTGGTCGAGGGCCGCCCGCATCCGGCACTGCGTGACCGGATGGTAGCGGCCGTGGGTCATGTCCTCCTCGCGGGTCCAGATCAGCTTGACCGGGGTGCCGGGGAGCTCGCGGGCGATCAGCACCGCCTGGCGCACCCAGTCGTGGGTGGCGCCGCGGCGCCCGAACCCGCCGCCGAGGTGGATCTTGTAGACCTCGCAGTTGCGGGCCGAGAGGCCGGCGGCCTCGGCGGCGGCGGCGAGCGCCGCCTCGCCGTTCTGGGTCGGCGTCCAGACCTCGCACCTCTCCGGCGTCCAGCGCGCGGTGGCGTTCATCGGCTCCATGGTGGCGTGGTTCTGGAACGGGTAGGCGTAGGTCGCCTCCACCACCTTGGCGGCCCCCTTGAGCGCCGCCTGCACGTCGCCGGCCTTGTTGCCGACGAAGGCCTCGTCGGCGTCGAGCCCCTCGCGCAGCATCCGGGCGATGGTCTCGCTCGAGACCGCGGCGTTCGGGCCCTCGTCCCAGACGACCGGGAGCGCCTCGACGGCGGTCTTGGCGCGCCAGAACGTGTCGGCCACCACCGCGACGCCGGTCTCGCCGACCTGCACGACCTTGCGCACGCCCGGCATCCTCTCGACGGCCGCGGCGTCGAAGCTCCTCACGGTGCCGCCGACGACCGGGCAGTCCCGGATCGCGGCGCTGAGCATCCCGGGCAGCGCGAGGTCGATGCCGTAGACCTGGGAGCCGTCGAGCTTCGGGGCCGTGTCGAGGCGCTTCAGCGGCTTGCCGGCGATGGTCCAGTCCCTGGGGTCCCGGAGCGCCACCTCCGCCGGGGGCGCCATGGCGCCGGCGGCCGCCGCGACCCGGCCGTAGGTCGTGCTGCGGCCCGAGTCCGGATGGCTGATCACGCTCTTCTCGGCGCGGCACTCGCCCGCCGGGACGCCCCATTCCCGGGCGGCGGCCGCGACCAGCATGGTGCGGGCGGCGGCCCCGCCCTGGCGCACCGCGACGTAGGATTCGCGGATGCCGCGGCTGCCGCCGGTGGAGAAGTCGCCCCAGACGCGGTTGCGGGCGAGGTTCTCCCCCGGGGTCGGGTACTCCGTCGTCACCTTGGCCCAGTCGCAGCCGAGCTCCTCGGCGACGAGCTGGGCGAGGCCCGTGAGGGTGCCCTGGCCCATCTCGGAGCGGGCGATGCGGATCACCACGGTGTCGTCCGGGCGCACCACCACCCAGGCGTTGATCTCGGGGGAGGCCGCCGGGGCGGCCTGCGCCTGCGCCGGGACGTGGAAGCCGAGGGTGAGGCCGCCGGCGGCGGCGGCCGAGCCGGCGAGGAAGCCGCGGCGGGAGAGCGCGAGGGTCATGGGGGCGTCTCCCGTCAGCCGCGGCCGGACTCGCCGCCCTGGGCGGCGAGGGTGATGCCGGCGAGCACCCGGTTGTAGGTGCCGCAGCGGCAGATGTTGGTGATCTCCTGGCGGATGTCCGCCTCGCTCGGCCTGGGGTTCTGCGCGAGCAGGGCCGCGGCCGCCATGATCATGCCGGACTGGCAGAAGCCGCATTGCGGCACGTCGAGCTCGGCCCAGGCCTTCTGGACCGGGTGCGAGCGGTCCGGGCTCAGGCCCTCGATGGTCACGATCTTCTGGCCGGGCTCGACCGCCGAGACCGGCAGCGAGCAGGCGCGCACCGCCTGCCCGTCGAGATGGACCGTGCAGGCGCCGCACTGGGCGATGCCGCAGCCGTACTTGGTGCCGGTGAGCCCGACCTGCTCGCGGATGACCCAGAGCAGGGGCGTGTCGGGCTCCGCCTCGACCTCGCGCACGGACCCGTTCACGTTCAGGCGTATCATGGGCGTTTCCGTTCCGGTTGGGGGAAGGCGCCGGGAGCGTGCCGCGCCGCCGGGGACCGCCGCGAACGGGCAGCCGGGACCTGGAGCAATTCAAGCCAGGGCGGCGGGACTGTCAATTGACGGATGCGCGAGCGGGCAACCGCACGCGGGAGTCGCATGACCTCGCGGCGCGGGCCGCGCCCCTCAGGTCCGGGCCGCCAGCGCCCTGCCGCCGTGGCGCCGGCGCAGGGCGTCGATCTGCTCCTCGGCCTGCCGGAAGGCCGCGAGGCCGCCGCCCGCCAGCTCGCGGGCGCTCGGCAGGCGGATCTTCATCGGGTCGACGAAGCGGCCGTTGATCGCCACCTCGTAGTGGACGTGCGGCCCGGTCGAGAGCCCGGTGGTGCCCACCGCCCCGATCACCTGGCCCAGGCGGACGTGGGCGCCCGGCACGATGCCGCGCCCGATCCGGGCCATGTGGTTGTAGGCCGTGGAGTAGCCGTTGGCGTGCTGGATCTCGACGCGGTTGCCGTAGCCCGAGCGGGCCCCGGCCGACACCACGGTGCCGTCGCCCGTCGCCATGATCGGGGTGCCGCGGGTGGAGGCCCAGTCGACGCCGTTGTGGGGGCGGTAATAGCCCAGGATCGGGTGCAGCCGCGCCCCGAAGGGCGAGCTGATCCGCCCCTCCGCCACCGGGCGGCGCATCAGGAACTTCTGGCTCGAGCGCCCGGCGGGATCGAGGTAGTCGATCTCCCCGGTGCCCGGGACCCGGTAGCGGTAGAGGCCGAGGGTCTCGCCGTGGATGCGCAGGCCCGCGTAGAGGAGCTCCGGCCGGGCATCCTCGTCCTCGGTGAAGAACAGCTCGACCCGGTCGCCGGAGGCGGTGCGCTGCTGGAGGTCGATCCCGTACGCGAAGGCGAGCACCAGCTCCTCGATGATCGGGCGCGGCACGCCGTTCTTCAGCGCCGTGCCGTAGAGGCTCTCGTACAGGCTGACGCCGGCATCCTCCTCGTCGGCCGGGGCGGTGCCGGGCCGCGGCGGCGCCACCGAGACGAAGCCGCCCCGGTCGTTGGCGGCCACGATCTCCTCGATCCCCTCCTCGCCGTAGAGCGTGACCCGCGCGATGCCCCGGCCCTCGCCCTCGGGCGCGACGAGCAGGCGCACGTGCTGGCCCTGGCTCAGCTCGCCCCGCGCCCGGGCGCTGAAGCTCGCCAGCATCGCGGCGAGCCGGTCCGGCCCGGCGCCGTTCGCCCGCAGCAGGCCCGCCAGGCCCTGATCCTTGCCGAGGACGAGGTCGCGCTCCTCGAACAGGGGCGGGGCCGGGGCCGCGAAGGCCTCCGGGACCGCGGTCAGGTTCTCGGGCAGGATGCGCACCTCGATCGACCCGAAGCGCCCCTCCCGGCCGACACCGGCCTCGGCACCAGCACCAGCATCGGCACCGGCACTGGTGCCCTCGCCCGCCCCCTCGCCGGCGCCCGGCCGCAGGGCGCGCGAGAGCAGGCGCTCCGGCGAGAAGGCCGGCGGCAGGGTGTCCGTCCCGCCCGTCAGGCGCCGGGTCTCGGTCACCAGGGCGTCGACCTCGGCATCGGAGAGGGCGGGCGCCGCGGCGTCGAGGGCGGCGTCGGCGAGGGGGCCGCGCACCAGGCTCACGGCGGTCTCGGCCGGGTCCGAATCGGCGTCCTCGGCCGGCAGGGCGTCGCTGCGGGCGCTGCGCAGGGGATCGAAGGGCGGGACCGGCACGTCGGGGGCCCGCAGCGGCAGATCGGTGGCGATCTGCACGTAGGCGTGGACCTTGATCACCTCGCGGTCGCCGGCCTGCTCGGTCATCGGCGCCCGGAACTGCGTCCGGGCCGCCACGATCATCTCGTCGCGCACCAGCCGGTCGCCCTTGCGGGCGGCGTCGGCCGCGAGGCCGTCCTGGCGGGGCAGCACCGCCCGCTCGGGGAGCGTCGCCACGATGCCGTCGTTGGCCGCCAGGATCAGCGCGACCCCGATCAGCCCGGCGCCCGCGACGCCGGTGAGCAGGCTCGCGGCGAGCCAGCGCAGGTTGAGCGCCTGCCGGGGCGGCGGGGCCGGACGGGAGGCGTCGCGGAGGAAATGCGCGTCGGCGGACACTCGGCACGGCCTGTGAGACGGGGGAGAGCCGCCTGAGGCCCCAGAACCGTGACGGTTTTGAGACCGCCGGCCTATTCCGCGGCCTCGCGGGCCCCGTAGCCGAGACGCCGGCCGAGCTCGTCGATCAGCGTCGCGGCGGCCTCCGCGATCACGGTGCCGGGCGGGAAGATCGCCGAGGCGCCGGCCTGCCGCAGGGCGTCGAAATCCCCCGGCGGGATCACGCCGCCGACCACGATCATCACGTCCGGCCGCCCGGCCGCCGTCAGGGCGGCCTTCAGCTCCGGCACCAGCGTCAGGTGGCCGGCCGCGAGGGACGACACCCCGACGATGTGGACGTCGTTCTCCACCGCCTGCCGGGCCGCCTCGTCGGGCGTGGCGAAGAGCGGGCCGATGTCGACGTCGAAGCCGAGATCCGCGAAGGCCGAGGCGATCACCTTCTGGCCCCGGTC
The DNA here is from genome assembly GCF_003574465.1 of Methylobacterium crusticola. Taxonomy (GTDB): domain Bacteria; phylum Pseudomonadota; class Alphaproteobacteria; order Rhizobiales; family Beijerinckiaceae; genus Methylobacterium; species Methylobacterium crusticola. The sequence goes on along the minus strand of NZ_QOWC01000045.1, from coordinate 39,924 downwards.
GTGCCCGTCCTGGCCCATCTTGGCGACCAGGATGCGGGGCCGGCGCCCGTCCGCCTCCTCGAAGGCCTCGACGAGGCCCCGCACCCGCTCGACCGCGCCCGACATGCCGCCCATCTCCCGCTTGTAGACGCCCGAGATCGAGCGGATCTCGGCCCGGTGCCGGCCCCAGGCGCGCTCGAGCGCCTCCGAGATCTCGCCGACCGTGGCCTTGGCCCGGGCCGCCTCGACGGCGAGCGCGAGCAGGTTGCCCTCCTGGCGCGCCGCCGCCGCCGCGAGCGCGTCGAGGCGCGCGTCCACGGCCGCCTGGTCGCGCTCGGACCGCAGGCGCCGGAGCTTGTCGATCTGGAGGCTGCGCACGTTGCCGTTGTCGACCCGCAGGAGCTCGATCGCCCGGTCGGCGACGGGCTTGTACTTGTTCACGCCCACGATGGTCTGCTGGCCGGAATCGATCCGCGCCTGGGTGCGGGCCGCCGCCTCCTCGATGCGCAGCTTCGGGATGCCGGCCTCGATCGCCTTGGCCATGCCGCCGAGCGCCTCGACCTCGCGGATGTGGGCCGAGGCCCGGGCGGCGAGGTCCCGGGTGAGGCGCTCGACGTAGTAGGAGCCGCCCCACGGATCGATGATTCGGGTGGTGCCGCTCTCCTGCTGGAGGAAGAGCTGGGTGTTGCGGGCGATGCGGGCGGAGAAGTCGGTCGGCAGCGCCAGCGCCTCGTCGAGGGCGTTGGTGTGCAGCGACTGCGTGCCCCCTTGCGTCGCCGCCATGGCCTCGAGGCAGGTGCGGGTGACGTTGTTGAACACGTCCTGGGCGGTGAGCGACCAGCCGCTCGTCTGCGAGTGGGTGCGCAGGGCGAGCGACTTGTCGGAGCGCGGCGCGAAATCCCGGACCAGGGAGGCCCAGAGCAGGCGCGCCGCCCGCATCTTCGCCACCTCCATGAAGAAGTTCATGCCGATCGCCCAGAAGAACGACAGGCGGGGGGCGAACTGGTCGATGGTCAGGCCGGCGGCGAGCCCGGCCCGGATGTACTCGACGCCGTCGGCCAGCGTGTAGGCGAGCTCGAGGTCCTGCGTCGCGCCCGCCTCCTGCATGTGGTAGCCGGAGATCGAGATCGAGTTGAACTTCGGCATGTGCGCCGAGGTGTAGGAGAAGATGTCCGAGATGATCCGCATCGACCCGGCCGGCGGGTAGATGTAGGTGTTGCGGACCATGAACTCCTTGAGGATGTCGTTCTGGATCGTGCCGGCGAGCTTCTCCGGCGGCACGCCCTGCTCCTCGGCCGCCACGATGTAGAGCGCCAGGATCGGCAGCACGGCGCCGTTCATGGTCATCGACACGGTCATCTGGTCGAGCGGGATGCCCGAGAACAGGGTGCGCATGTCGTAGATCGAGTCGATCGCGACGCCCGCCATGCCGACGTCGCCCGAGACCCGCGGGTGGTCGGAATCGTAGCCGCGGTGGGTGGCGAGGTCGAAGGCCACCGAGAGGCCCTTCTGCCCGGCCGCGAGGTTGCGCCGGTAGAAGGCGTTCGAATCCTCGGCCGTGGAGAAGCCGGCATATTGCCGGATCGTCCAGGGCTGGGTCGCGTACATGGTCGGGTAGGGGCCGCGCAGGAAGGGCGCGATGCCCGGGTAGGAGCCGGCGAGGTCGAGGCCCTCCCGGTCGTGCGGGCCGTAGGCGCCCCTCACCGGGATGCCCTCGGGCGTCATCCAGGGCTCGCCCGAGGAGGCGGTCCCCCCCGTGCCTGCCGGCCCGGCGGCGGCCGGAGCGTAAGCGATCTCCGCGAAATCCGGGATGCGGGTCATCGGCCTGCGGCTCTCGTTGGTGGCGCGTCTCCCGGACGCTTATAGGCGCGCGAGCCCGCAGGGCCAATGGGCGGACGGCCGGACGGCGGCGCGCGCGCCGGCGCTCCCCTCACGCGTCGTCGCGCGCGCCGTAGACGCCCTCGGCGCCGATGCCGTCCTCCAGCATCAGCCGGGCGCGGGCCCGCAGCTTCTCGGTCTCGCTCTTGAGCTGGCCGCAGGCCGCCAGGATGTCGCGGCCCCGCGGCGTGCGCACCGGCGAGGCGTAGCCGGCGTTGAACACGATCTCGGAGAAGCGCTCGATCCGCTCCCAGTCCGAGCAGGCGTAGCGCGAGCCCGGCCAGGGATTGAACGGGATCAGGTTGATCTTGGCCGGGATGCCCTTGAGCAGGCGCACCAGCTCGCGCGCGTCCGCGTCCGCGTCGTTGACGCCCTTCAGCATCACGTACTCGAAGGTGATGCGCCGGGCGTTCGAGACGCCCGGATAGGTGCGGCAGGCCTGGAGCAGGTCCCGGATCGGGTACTTGCGGTTGAGCGGCACCAGCTCGTCCCGCAGGTCGTCGCGCACGGCGTGCAGGGAGATCGCCAGCATGGCGTTCGCCTCGAGGCCGAGGCGCTCGAAGCGCGGCACCACCCCGGAGGTCGAGACCGTGATGCGCCGGCGCGAGAGCCCGAGGCCCTCGTTGTCGCTCATCACCCCCACGGCGTCGATCACGTTCTCGACGTTGTAGAGCGGCTCGCCCATGCCCATGAAGACGATGTTGGAGACGAAGCGCGAGCCGTCCACCGGCACGAAGGCGCCCTTGGGCGGCGTGCGCCCGGGCCAGTCGCCGAGGCGGTCGCGGGCGACGACGAGCTGCGCGACGATCTCGGCGGCCGAGAGGTTGCGCACGAGCCGCTGCGTGCCCGTGTGGCAGAACGAGCACGTCAGCGTGCAGCCGACCTGGCTCGAGACGCAGAGCGTGCCCCGGTCGTTGGCCGGGATGTAGACGCACTCGATCTCGGCGCCGCGGTTGTGGTCGTGCGGGCCGGTCGGCGGCATCCGCAGCAGCCACTTGCGGGTCCCGTCGCGGGAAACCTGCTCGCTCACCACCTCGGGGCGGTCGAGCGTGAAGGTCTCGGCGAGCTGCGCCTTCAGGGCCTTGCCCACGTTGGTCATCTCGTCGAAGGCGCCCGCGCCCCGGACGTTGATCCAGTGCCAGAGCTGGCCGGCGCGCATGCGCTGCTCGCGCTCCGGCACGCCCATCCCGGCGAGCCGCGCCTTCAGGGCGGCCCGGGTCAGGCCGACCAGGGAGGCCGGGCCCGCGGGCGCGAGCGCCTCGGGGCGCACCTCGGGCGTCTTCTCGATCGCGTCGAGGGGAGCCGGGATGACGCGGTCCCCGCGCCGGGCGGTGTCGATCGACCCCGTCGCCATGCTGTGCCTGTGCCCTGAGGGTGTGCGGATATCTCGAGGCATATAGGGAGTTTCGCGCCGGAACGCGACCGCCGCCGCCGCAATGCTCCCCGGCTCCGGGGGCGGCCGCCGCGGCCCGCCCTCCCGCGGGCCTCCTCGCGCCCACGGGCCTCCTGGCGCCCGTGGGCCTACTTGCACTCCTCGCGGGTGCGCTTCAGCGCCTCGCCGAAGCCCTCGAGCCCGTACTCGTCGGTCGAGGCGTTGCCGCGCTGGGACACCGCCTTGACGACGACCTTCTTGCCCCGGCTCATCTCGGCGACCACCCGGCCCTCGTCGGCCGGGTTCTGGACCCAGGCGTTGCTGCCCTTCACCACGAGGGCGTAGCGGGCCGGGCCGATCGACAGCGTCGGGTCGTTCGCCGCCGAGACCGGGGCGGCCGGCACGGCGCCGTTGGCCGCCGCCGTGGCGGTGGGCGCGCCGGCCTGGGCGCTGCCGGGCCTGGGGGCGAAGCCCAGCATGAGGGCGACCTCGTTGCCGGCCTTCTCGCCCTTGCGCACGGTCACGAACAGGTAGGCGGGGTCGCGCTTGAGGGTCTTGGGCAGCCGGGCCTGGGGCTGGCTGATGGCGTAGCAGATCCGGCCCTTGCCCTCGCCGGCGGCGAAGACGTTCCACTCGCCGAAGGTGCCGACGGGGCTCGCCTGGAGGCTCGCGGGCGCGGCCTCCGCCCGGGGCTTCGGCCGGGCCGCGGCCGGGACGACGAGGACGGACAGGCAGGCGAGGGTGGGGAGGAATGCGCGCATCATGCGGGCACTTTAGAGCAGGCGGCGCGCCGGTTGAAGCGCGGCCCGTGCCTCTTGATGGCGATGCCCGTGGATGCCCCGCGGCGACGCCGTCGGGCGGGGCGGCCCGGCGCCGCGCGCCCGACCGATCCGGGACTGCGGTCGCGGTCGCGGTCGCGATCGAAATCAATTTTCCAAAACAAGTCGCTTTCACTAAGCGGTGATATCTCAATCACTTACTCTACTTACCCAACGGAGTGCCATGTTGACATAACTTCCAGTGGCGATAGAGATCCATCCTTGAGCAAATCACGGAGACGATAGACAGTCATGGCACAGCTCCCACAGATCAAAATCGTGCTGCAGGGCGATAAGGGACTTTATCTCGGTCGAGTCAATCGGGGCGATACCAATCCGCTCGAGTCAGCCCATCCGGAAATCAACCGGTTCAACAGCTTCACCGTACATTCATTGGGCACCAATCAGATCGCGCTGCAAGGCGATACCGGCCGCTACCTGGGCTGGATCAACCGAGGCAGCACGCAAACAATCGAGATACAGCATCCCAATATCGAAGGAGCGAGCGTGTTCACGGTCGAGAACATCTCACCGGGCGTCGTCGCCCTGCGCGCCGCCAACGGCCTGTATCTCAGCCGGATCGACCGCGGCGACCGCAACCCGATCGAGGCCGCCAAGCAGAAGATCGATCCGTACTGCCAGTTCAAGGTCACGACGCTGATCACCGAATGACCCGAACCGTCCCGGCGCACCAGCGCCGCGCGTGATCACCCCACCACCTCACGGAACTGGACATACCATGCTTGCATCTTCGATCGGAGTTCCATCCCATGACTGAACGAGCGGCAGCGGAAGAGGATCTGGATTTCACCGGCGTGACGTTCAAGGCGGACACGACCTTCGGCTTCGTCCCGCGCTACACGGTCCATGTTCCGCACCGGGTCATGGTCCAGCTCGGCGCGGCGAAGAATGTCGCCAAGGCCTGCGCGGCACTCGCCGCGTACATCGTCAATCCCGGGATGGCGGTGGGGCCGCTCGCGATCGCGGCCGCGGCCGGGCTGGCGATCTTCGCGGCCTGGCTCGCGGCGGAACTCTACTTCATGAAGGAGAAGGACAAGGGCTGCGGGGTCAATCTCACGACCTGGATCTCCCCACTCCAGCCTTACTGGATCCCCTCGACGGCGCCTTGCTAGGGCGCTCCGCGCCGATGGGACGCCAGTTTCGGCGCGCGCGAGCGCCCCGGAACCGGGGCTGAGAGCCGCACCCGCTCGCGGCGCGAGCGGGTGCGGCGCCGGGCGCGCACGTCCCGGACCGGGTCATGCGCGCCCTCGCGGGGGAGCGGCGAATTGCTGCGCTGCACGAATGACCGGCGCTCCCGCTTGGGGCATGGTCCCGGGGCATGGTCCTGCCCTCCATGAGCCCGACGCGACGGTCCCTGAATGTCTGACCTGCCCGAGACCATCCCGGTGCGCGAGGCGCATCGCTTCCCCACCGAGGCGCTGGAGGGCTTCCTGGCGGAGCAGGGCCTCGGCGCCATGCGCGAGCTGCGCCAGATGCGGGGCGGTCAGTCGAACCCGACCTTCCTGGTGGTGGGGGAGACGGGCGAGTACGTGCTGCGCAAGCAGCCCCCCGGCAAGCTCCTGCCCTCCGCCCACGCGGTCGACCGCGAGTTCCGGGTGCTGCAGGCGCTCGCCCGCACGGACGTGCCGGTGCCCCGGGCCGTGGCGTACTGCGCCGACCCGGGCGTCGTCGGCACGCCGTTCTACCTGATGGAGCGGCTGCACGGCCGCGTGTTCTGGGACCCGGCCCTGCCGGAGCTGGCGCGCGAGGAGCGGGCGCCGATCTACTACGGCATGAACGAGGCCCTGGCCCGCCTCCACCGGGTCGATCCGGGGGCGATCGGCCTCGCGGATTTCGGCCGGGCCGGCAACTACTTCCGGCGCCAGACCGAGCGCTGGTCGAAGCAGTGGGCGGCCTCGAAGACCCGCGAGAACCGGGCCATCGACCGCCTCGCGGAGTGGCTGCCCGCCCACGTGCCGGACAGCGACGAGACCCGGATCTGCCACGGCGACTTCCGGCTCGACAACATGATCTTCCACGAGACCGAGCCGCGGGTGATCGGCATCATCGACTGGGAGCTGGCGACGCTCGGCCACCCGCTCGCCGACCTCGGCTACAACTGCATCGCCTACAACACCGACCCGCGGGCCTACCGGGGCATGCTCGGGCGGGACCTCGCCGCCCTCGGCATCCCGAGCCAGGACGAGTACGTGCGGCGCTACTGCGAGCGGACCGGGCGGGCGGACGGCATCACGCCCTTCCACGTCGCCTTCGCGCTGTTTCGCCTCGCGGTGATCCTGGAGGGCGTGCTCGCCCGCTCCGTCGCCGGCAATGCCTCGAGCGACGAGGCGGCCCAGAAGGGCGCGCTCGGCATCGCGCTCGCCGAGCGGGGCTGGGAGCTGGCGCGGGGCTGAGGGACCGGGGCGCATCGGCGGCCCGGGGCGCCCGGGCGACCGCAAGATCCCGGCGCCGGCAGGAATCCCGGCGTGCCGGCCCGTCGCCGGCTCTCCCCGCAGGGCGCGGGTCCGGACCCGGCCCTCAGCCCGGGAGCTCGCGCTCGCGCTCGAGGCGGCGCTGGAGGCGGCTCACGCCGTAGAGCGTCGCGAGGGTGAGCCGGGCCGAGCGCACCGGCGGGGCGACGCGCTCCGCCTGGACCGCCGCGATGGTGCGCAGGGTGGCGGCGACCGACTGCTCGAGGTCGGCGGCGGCGTCGCGGCCGGCGTCGCCGATGCGCGTCGTCTGGCTGGCCTGCATCCGAAGCACTCCTCTCGCCCCCGAAGGCTTTTCGTCCCCGGAGGCTTTGAGCGGAGGATTCCGGCGCGGGCAGGGCCGGACCGTGGCAGTCCGCCATCTTCCGGCCCCGTCCGGGCGGGCGGCCCGGTCAGGCCGGCGCGGCGGCCCGGCGCGGCGCGAGGGCCGCGAGCGCCACGTCGAGCAGGCTCTCCATCCCCTCGCTCCAGAGCGAGAACAGGGTCGGCGGCGCCAGCGCCAGGGTGGCGTGGAGTTCCCGGCCCGAGACGGCGAGGTCCGCGCCGAGCTTGAGGGCGAGCCCGCGCATCGGGTGGTTGTGGGAGAGGCAGCGCACGTGCAGCCGCTTCACGCCGGCGTTGCGGGAAGCGTGCGACAGGCGCCCGGCGAGCGCGGTGCCGAGGCCGCGGCAGCGGAAGTCGCGCTCGACCGTGAAGGCCGCCTCGGCGTCGCTCCCGAGGCCGCCGGCCGCCGTCGGGCGCACCTCGCCGACGCCCCGCAGGGTGCCGTCCACGAAGGCGCCGAAGACCAGGCCCTCGGCCTGGAGCGAGCGGGCCGCGTAGGCCCCGGCCCCGGCCGCGCTCACCGCGCCCATGAAGCGGTTGAAGCGGGAGTCCTGGTCGAGGGAGCGGAAATGGGTCTCGATCGCGGCGCGGTCGCTCGGCCACAGGCGCCGGATCGTGGCTCCCGCCGGTTCGTGATGGGGCATGGTTCGCGTGTGCTCCGGATGCGGGGTGGCTTCGCCGTCCCGGACGCTTCCTTCCTGACCCGGTGCGATCTGAGGTTGCGCACCCGGATTGTGCAATGCAGCAAAGCGCCCCGCCGTTCCGGAGCGGGCCCGCGGGCCGGCCGTGCCGCCGGCGCATGGCGCCGCCACGAGATGACCGCATTGCCCGCGCGGCGGGCCCTCCCGCCCGGACGGCTTCGGCGCGGCGCCGGCCTTTCTCCGCCGGACCGGTTTCCCCTTCGCGGAAAAATGCTCTAAGCGGGGGCCCGTGACGCACAGCCCCGTTTCCGCCGCCCGCGGCCCGGTCGCCCACCGCTACGACGCCCTGGTGGAGGCGGGCGCGATCGAGCGCGACGCCGCCCAGGCCGACCTCGTCGCCCGCTTCGACGGGCTGATCCGGGACCTCGACGCGGTTGCGCCGCCGGCGAAGCCCGGCCCCTTGAGCCGCCTGTTCGGCCGCCGGCCCGAGCCCGCTTCGGGCCCCCTCGGGCTCTACGTCTGGGGCCTCGTCGGCCGCGGCAAGACCATGCTGATGGACCTGTTCTACGAGGCCGCGCCGGGCGCCAAGCGCCGGGTCCACTTCCACGCCTTCATGGGCGACGTGCACGACCGCATCCACCGCCACCGGCAGGCGGTGAAGCAGGGCACGGCCAAGGGCGACGACCCGATCGCCCCCGTGGCGGAGGGGCTCGCCGCGGAGGCGCGCCTGCTCTGCTTCGACGAGTTCACCGTCACGGACATCGCCGACGCGATGATCCTCGGGCGGCTGTTCACGGCCCTGTTCGGGCACGGCGTCGTGATGGTGGCGACCTCGAACGTCGCGCCCGACCGGCTCTACGAGGGCGGCCTCAACCGGGCGCTGTTCCTGCCCTTCATCGGCCTGCTGCTCGAGCGGGTCGCGGTGGTGCGGCTCGACGCGCGCACGGATTTCCGCCTGGAGAAGCTCGGCGGCAGCCCGGTCTACCACGTGCCGGCGGACGCGGCCGCGGCCGAGGCCCTGACCCGGGCCTTCCGGTCGCTCTCCGGCGTGGCCGAGGGCCGCCCGACGACGTTCCAGGTCAAGGGCCACGACGTCTCGATCCCGGAGGCCGCCGGGGGCGTGGCGCGCTTCACCTTCGCGGACCTGTGCGCCCGCCCCCTCGGCGCGGCCGACTACCTCGCCCTCGCCCAGCGCTTCCACACCCTCGTCGTGGAGAACATCCCGGTGATGGGGCTGGCGCAGCGCAACGAGGCCAAGCGCTTCATCATCCTGATCGACGCGCTCTACGACACCGGCGTCAAGCTCCTGGCCTCCGCGGCGGCCGAGCCCCAGGACCTCTACGCGGCGGAGTTCGGCCGCGAGGCGTTCGAGTTCGAGCGCACGGTGTCGCGCCTGATCGAGATGCGCTCGGACGCCTACCTGGCGCGGCCCCACGGCCGGGCGGACTCGGAGGCCTCGGGCAGCAGCGCGGGCCTGGTGGAGACCTGAGCCGTGCGGGCGCGCCGGTGCCTCGCCGTCCTCCTCGCCCTGACCCAGCCGGCGCTCGCCCCCTACACGGTGGCGGGCGACGCGATCCCGGAGCCCCTCGCCGGGGCCGCCGGCGACCCGCGCCGCGGCGCCGCCATCGCGCGCGACGCCCGCAAGGGGCTCTGCAACCTGTGCCACGCCGGCCTCGGCGGCCGGCCGGAGGGCGATCTCGGGCCGAACCTCGCCGCGGCCGGGGCGCGGCTCACGGCCGGGCAGCTCCGGCTGCGGCTCGTCGACGGGCGCGTCTTGAATCCCGACACCCTGATGCCATCGTATTACCGGGTCGACGGGTCGGACGGGGTCGCGAGCGCCTGGCGCGGCCGGCCGATCCTCGATGCCGGCGAGATCGAGGACGTGGTCGCCTACCTCGCCACCCTCCGGGGCGGTCCGGCCGGCGGCGATCCGCCCGGCGAGGGATCGCCCGGCGCCAGGAGAGACACGCCATGACGCCACCTCCCGACCGCCGCGCGGTCCTGTCCGGCGGGGCCGGCCTCCTCGGCGTCCTGCTGGTGCGCCCGGCCGCGGCCCGCGCGCCCCGGGAGGCGACCGCCGCCGCGATCCGGCGCTTCGCCGGCGAGGCGGCGGTCCGGCCCGGCCGCGTCGCCCTCGACATGCCGCCGCTCGTCGAGAACGGCAACTCGGTGCCGCTCGCCATCACGGTCGAGAGCCCGATGACGGAGGCGGACCACGTGCGCCGCATCGCGGTGTTCAACGACAAGAACCCGCAGCCGAACGTGGTCACGCTCCATCTCGGCCCCCGGGCCGGGCGCGCCGCGGTGGCGACCCGCATCCGGCTGTCGGATTCGCAGACCGTCACGGCCGTCGCGGAGATGAGCGACGGCAGCTACTGGTCCGCGACCGCCGACGCGATCGTGACCCTCGCGGCCTGCGTGGAGGGCTGACCCGCCATGGCGCGCGCGCTGATCAACCTGCCCAGGACCGCCAGGGCCGGTGCGGTGATCGAGATCAAGACGCTGCTCTCCCACCCGATGGAGACCGGCTACCGCCCCGGCCCGGCCGGGCGCCTCCTGCCCCGGGACATCGTCACGGAGTTCGTCTGCCGCTACGACGGCGAGGAGGTCTTCCGGGCCGAGTTCTTCCCGGCCACCGCCGCCAACCCCTACCTGACCTTCACCACGGTGGCGACCCGCAGCGGCACCCTGAGCTTCACCTGGACGGGCGACAACGGCTTCTCGCAGACGCAGGACGTCGCCATCGAGGTGACGTGAGGGCCTCCGGCACGGGCCGCCCGCCCGGCCGGGGGGCGGCCGCCCGCGCGACACGCCCGCCGGCCGGGCGGGTCCTCGGGCTCGCCCTCGCGGCCGGGCTCCTCGCCGCGCCGGTCCCGGCGCGGGAGACCCCGGCGCAGGAGGCTCCGGCGCGGGAGACCCCGGCGCAGGAGATCCCGCCCGGGGAGCGGCGCTCGGGCCTCGACGCCCTGGCGCCCGGGACGCGGAGCATGCAGCTGGACGACGCCGCCAATCCGGGGATGCTCTGGGTCCAGGACGGGGCGGAACTCTGGGCGGCGGCGCCGGCGGGCCGGCCGGCCTGCGCCGGCTGCCACCGGGACGGGACGATGCGCGGCGTCGCGGCGCGCTACCCGGCCTTCGACGCGGCGGCGGGACGCCCGGTCGACCTCGAGGACCGGGTCAACCTCTGCCGCACCCGCCACCAGGGCGCCGCGCCGCTCGCCCGCGAGGGGCACGACCTCCTGGCGCTCACGGCCTTCCTCGGCAACCAGTCGCGCGGGCTGCCCCTCGCCCCGCCCGCCGACCCGCGCCTCGACGCCGCCCGGGCCGAGGGCCGCGCCCTGTTCGCGACGCCGCGGGGCCAGCTCGGCTTCTCCTGCGCGGCCTGCCACGACGCCCATTGGGGCCGCCACCTCGGCGCCAGCCCGATCCCGCAGGGCCACCCGAACGGCTACCCGCTCTACCGGCTCGAGTGGCAGGGGCTCGGCTCGCTCGAGCGCCGCCTGCGCAACTGCCTGGCGGGCATGCGCGCCGAGCCCCTGCCCGAGGGGGGCCCCGAGACCGTCGCGCTGACCCTCTACCTGATGCAGCGGGCCGCGCCCCTGCCGGTCGAGACGCCGGCGGTGCGCCCGTGAGGTGACGCCGACGCGCCCGCGCGCTAATCCTCGGGGCACAGGGAGGCGCGGCATGGCGCAGGATCACCACCACGACCACGATCACGACCACGACCATCGCCACGGCAGCGAGCTGTCGCCGATGGAGCTGCGGGTGCGGGCGCTCGAATCGGTCCTCGTCGAGAAGGGCTACGTCGACCCCGCCGCCCTCGACACCCTGATCGAGACCTACGAGACCAAGGTCGGGCCGCACAACGGCGCCCGGGTGGTGGCCCGGGCCTGGGTCGATCCCGGCTTCCGGTCCCGGCTCCTGGCCGACGGCAGCGCGGCGATGCGGGAGCTCGACGTCGGCGGCCGCGGCGGCGAGCACATGGTGGTGGTGGAGAACACGCCCGAGGAGCACAATCTCGTCGTGTGCACTTTGTGCTCCTGCTACCCCTGGCCGGTGCTCGGCCTGCCGCCGGTCTGGTACAAGTCGCCGCCCTACCGCTCCCGCGCCGTGATCGAACCGCGGGGCGTGCTGGCCGAGTTCGGCACCGTCCTGCCGGAGACGACACGCATCCGGGTCTGGGACTCGACCGCGGAGCTGCGCTACATGGTGCTGCCCATGCGCCCGCCCGGCACCGAGGGGCTGGACGAGGCCTCCCTGGCCGACCTCGTGACCCGGGACGCGATGATCGGCACCGGCCTGCCCCTCGCCCCCGACCAGGTGGTGCGCTCATGAACGGCGGACAGGATCTCGGCGGCATGCAGGGCTTCGGGCCGGTCGGGCACGAGGCCGACGAGCCCTGGTTCCACGCGGACTGGGAGCGCCGGGTCTTCGCCATGGCCATGGCGCTCGGCCTCACCGGCACCTGGAACCTCGACGCCAGCCGCGCCGCCCGCGAATCGCTCCCACCCGGCGAGTACCTGACGTCGAGCTACTACGCGATCTGGTTCAAGGCCCTGGAGCGGCAGGTGCAGCGGCACGGCCTCGTGGAGGCCGGCGAGCTCGCGGCCGGCGCCGCGCTCGCGCCTCCGGCGGCGGTCGCCCGGGTGCTCAAGGCCGAGGAGGTCGCCCCCCTGTTCGCCCGCGGCTTCCCGAGCGACCGCGCGGTGGCCCAGCCGGCCCGCTTCGCGGTCGGCGACGAGGTCACGGCCCGGCTGATCAACCCGCGCGGCCACACCCGGCTGCCGCGCTACGTCCGCGGCCGCACCGGCGTGGTCGAGCGGGTGCACGGCGGCTTCGTGTTCCCGGATTCGAACGCGCACTTCGCCGGCGAGGCCCCGCAATGGCTCTACACCGTGCGCTTCTCCGGCATCGCGCTCTGGGGCGAGGAGGCCGACCCCAACCTCGCGGTCTCCGTCAACGCTTTCGAGAGCTACCTGGAGCCCCCGCGGGCGGAGCCCCCGCGGGCGGAGCCCGCCGCGTGAGCCGGCCGCCCGAGCCCCCGGTCTTCGCGGCTCCCTGGGAGGCGCAGACCTTCGCCCTGGTGGTGTCGCTGCACGATGCCGGCCTGTTCACCTGGGGCGAGTGGGCCGAGGCCCTCGGGGCGGCGAGCCGGGGGGGCGAGCGCCCGGCGGATTACGCCCTCTGGCTCGAGGCGATCGAGGGGCTGCTCGCCGCCCGCGGGCTCACCAGCGCGGCGGCCCTGGCGGAGCGCCGCGCCGCCTTCGCCCGGGCCGCCGCCGCGACCCCGCACGGCCAGCCGATCACGCTGGCGAACGACCCGGGGGCGTGACCCCGCCCCCTTCGGCGACGCGGCCCGCCGGGAGCCGGGCGTTCCCGCGGGGGTCTCAGACCCCCAGCAGCACCGTCTTCTCGACGCCGAGCGCCTCGGCGACCTCGTCGAGCACCTTGTGCTCCAGCTCGCTGATGCCGCCCTGGTCGGCCACGTCGGCGGCGATCAGGAAGACGTCCTGGCGCTGCTCCAGCGCCCGGGGCGCGATGGCCTGCACGAGGCGCAGGTTCTCGAGCCGCCCGGCCCGGCTCTTGGCCCGCGCGATGGCCTCGTGCAGCTCCTGCTCCAGCTTCAGGACGCTGTAGGATTTCTGCAGGATCGGGTTGTTGCCGAGGTCGCTCAGGGCCGTCTCGATCTCCTCCTCGTCGATCTCCCGGTCGGCCAGGATCACGTTGGCGGCCGCCGAGCAGGCCGCGTGCAGGAACACGGTGTCGCCGGCGTACGACATGACGACCCGGCCGAACCGGGTGAACGCATCCTGAAAAATCCCCATGGTGTGGTCCTTGAGCGCGGCGTGCGGAGCGGGCCGGCGACGCCAAGAAAGGTCGCCCGCGCCTCGAGATCGAGGCCGAATCGATGCACAACTGCGCCGTGGCCGGCAAGTGCAGGGATGTGACGGCGGGCGGCCGCGTGCGGCGGACCCCTCCGGCGGGCCGCGACCGGCCCGGGCGATCGCGCAACTCGGCTAAGGCGCCGTCAACGTGAGCGACGCCGGCACGGCGGTCACCATCGAGACGGGGCTGCCGGGCCTCGTGCGGGCGGATCACCGCATCGGCGGCGACCCGGTGGGCGGCGGCCGGGCCGGCATCCGCTACCCGTGGCGAGCCCCCGCCCCGCAGGGCGCGCGCCGCTCCCGGGATCACCCGGCGGGGCTCGTCGCGACGGGCCCCGCGGGACCGTCCTCACATGGCGATCGCCTGGCGATCACATGGCGATCACCTGCCGGATCGCCTGGCCCTGGTCCAGGCGGTCGAAGCCCTCGTTGATGGCGTCGAGCGTCAGGGTCCCGGTCATCAGCTTGTCCACCGGCAGCCGACCCTGCCGGTAGAGGGCGATGTAGCGCGGGATGTCCCGGGCCGGGACACAGCTCCCCATGTAGCTGCCGCGCACCACCCGCTCCTCGCCGACGAGGCCCACGGGCGGCAGGGTGAGGACCTGGCTGGGGTTGGCGAGCCCGGCGGTCGCGGTCGTGCCGCCGCGGCGGGTGATCCGGTAGGCGGTGTCGAAGGCCTTCACGGAGCCGGCCATCTCCAGGGCGTGGTCGACGCCGCCCTGCGTGGCGCTGCGGATCTGCGCGACGGCGTCGGGGTCGGAGGCGAGGTAGGTGTCGGTGGCGCCGAGCTCCCGGGCGATCCGGAGCTTGTCCTCCGAGAGGTCGACGGCGACGACCCGGCCCGCCCCGGACGCGACCGCCCCGAGCAGGGCCGAGAGGCCGACGCCGCCGAGGCCCACCACCGCGACGCTCTGGCCCATCCGCACCCCGCAGGTGTTCACCACGGCGCCGACCCCGGTCATCACCGCGCAGCCGAACAGGGCGGCCTCGAGCAGCGGGATCTCCGGGTCGATCCTCACGATGGAGCGGCGGGAGACCACCGCGTACTCGCCGAAGGCGGAGACGCCGCTGTGGTGGTGGACCTCGACGCCGTCGCAGCGGATGCGCCGCGCGCCCGAGAGCAGGGTGCCGAGGCCGTTGGCGGCGTTGCCGGGCTCGCACAGCGCCCCCCTCCCCTCCCGGCACGGCATGCAGCCGCCGCAGGTCGGCACGAAGGACATCACCACGTGGTCGCCGCGGGCGAGATCGGCGACACCGGGGCCGCACTCCTCCACCACGGCCGAGGCCTCGTGCCCGAGCGCCACCGGGACGGGGCGCTGCCGGTCGCCGTTGATGACCGAGAGGTCGGAGTGGCACAGGCCCGCGCCCGCGATCTTGACCAGCACCTCGTCCGGCCCGGGGGGCGCGAGGTCGACGGTCTCGATCGTCAGGGGCCTGCTCGTCGCGTAGGGCCGCGCGACGGGGGCGTGGTGCAGCACGGCTGCGCGAACTCGCATCGTCACGATCGTCCTCCCGGGAGGGCGCGCGCGGCCCTCGTTGCCGTCACGCTGGCAGCGGCGGCCCGGCCGGTCAACCGGGTCGCGCCGCGTTCCGGCGCCGGCGCGGCGCGGTCCTCCGGGCGAGCGGGGCTCGCGCGAGCGGGGCCCTGGGGGAGCCCCCCCGCGTCACCCCCCGTCGTGCGCCCCGCCCCGCCAGAACGGCCGGCGCACCTCGGCCCGGGCCTCGGCGCGGGTGAGCCCGACATCGGCCAGGGCCGCCTCGGACATCCCGTCGAGCTCGCGGGCGAGCCGGCGGCGCGCCGACCAGCGCCGCCACCAGAGGGCCGGGCGCCGGTCCTCCGGGGGCCGTGCTTCGTGCGCGGGACTCACGCATTGCGCCCGCGCGGGCGCGACCGGGCCGGGGCCGGAGGGGAACGGGATCACGGTGGCGGTCACGGACGGTCTCCTGGCGCTTCGGGACCGGGCTTCCTGCGCGGGCGGCACCTGGTCGGCCGGTCCGGCGGCCACGGCGTCGGAACATGGCTCTAGTCCGGCGCCCGCCGGCCGTATAGTGAGTTCTTCAGCGTGCTGCGTGCACGAAACTCACGAATGCGCCCATGCCCCGGAACCTGCCGCCCCTGTCCGCGCTGCGCGCCTTCGAGGCCGCCGCGCGCCTCGGCTCGGTCACCCGGGCGGCGGAGGAGCTCGGGCGCACCCACGGGGCGGTGTCGCGCCAGGTTCGGGCGCTCCAGGACCATGCCGGCGTCGCGCTGTTCGAGAAGGCCGGCACGGGCCTGCGCCTGACGCCCGGGGGCGAGGCCTTCCGGGGCGTGGTGGCGGGCGCCCTCGACGAGATCGAGCGCGGCTACCGCCGCCTGCGGGATGCGGGGCGCGGGCCGAACGTCCACCTCGCCTGCGGGGCGACCTTCGCGATGCGCTGGCTCGTGCCCCGCCTCGCGGGCTTCTACCGGGAGCGGCCGACCGTGCAGGTCCGGCTCACCATGACCTCGGCCCGCGAGGTCCGGGACGAGGGGGCCGACCTCACGCTCACCTGGGACCGCCTCGACCACCCGGTCCGGGACGAGGCGCGGGCGATCCACCTCGGCGACGTGGCGTTCGGGGCCGTCTGCGCGCCGGCCTATCCGGCGGCCCTCGCGGCCGGGTGCTGCCGCGTCGCGACCCGGATCGGCCACGAGTACACGCCCGGGTCCTGGCCGACCTGGGAGGCGCGCACCGGCTGGGAGGTCCGGGCCGACCGGGACCTGACGTTCCCGCATACCGGCCTGTGCATCGAGGCGGCCCTGTCGGGCCTCGGGCTCGCCCTTGTCGAGCGCCGACTCGTGCGCGAGGAGCTGGCGGCGGGCCGCCTTGTCGCCCCGTGCGGCTTCCACCGCTTCGCCGGCGGCTTCGCGGCCGTCCCGGCCGCCGAGCGCGGGCTCGCGCCCGCGGCGGCGGCCTTCGTCGACTGGCTGCGGCGCACCCTCGCGCAGGAGGACGCGGGGGCGCCGGCCTGAGGCCGCCTACACGGTGCGGCCGCCGTCGATCGGCATCTCGACGCCGGTGACGAACGCCGCCTCGTCGGAGGCGAGGAACAGCGCCACGGCGGCGATGTCCTCGGCCCGGGACATGCGGCCGAGGGGGATCGTGGCGATGAACTTCGCCCGGTTCTCGGGGGTGTCCGGCACGCCCATGAAGGCCTCGAGCAGGCCGGTCTCGCCCATCACCGGGCAGAGGGCGTTGACCCGGATCTTCCAGGGCGCCAGCTCCACGGCGAGGGACTTCGACATCAGGTTCACCGCCCCCTTGGAGGCGTTGTACCAGGTCAGGCCGGGCCGCGGCCGGATGCCGGCCGTCGAGCCGACGTTGAGGATGACCCCGCCGCCGTTGTCGCGCATGGCCGGCGCGATCGCGCGCACGAAGTAGAAGATCGACTTCACGTTGACGCGGAAGACCCGGTCGAAGGCCTCCTCGTCCACGTCCATCAGCGGCTGGTTCCGGTGCGTCGTGCCGGCGTTGTTGACCAGGATGTGGGGCACCCCGAAGGCCTCGGTGGTACGCCGGACCGCGGCGTTCACGTCCGCCTCGACGCCGACATCGGCCGCGATCGCGATGGCGTTCGGGCCGATCTCGCGCGCGACCCGCTCGGCGGCGTCGCCCCGCAGGTCGAGCACCGCCACCCGGGCGCCCTCCTGCGCGTAGCGCCTGGCGATGCCCTCGCCGAAGCCGCCGCCGGCGCCCGTCACGATCGCGACCTTGCCTTCGAGCCTCATGTTCGTTCTCCCTGTGTGAGCGCGTCGTCGGGCTCCGCCCCCGGCGGACGCAGCGGGTGGGGCGCCTACGCGCCGTGCTTGATCGCGATGGTCTTGAGGGCGCCGAAGCCGTAGAGCGCCTCGAAGCCCTTCTCGCGGCCGTGGCCCGAGCGCTTCACGCCGCCGAAGGGGAGCTCGACGCCGCCCCCCGCGCCGTAATTGTTGATGAAGACCTGGCCCGACCGGATCCCCCTGGCGAGGCGCATCGCCTTGCCGATGTCGCGCGTCCACACGCCGGCGACGAGGCCGTACTGGGTGTTGTTGGCGATGCGGAGCGCCTCGGCCTCGTCCCGCACCCGGATCGCCACCAGCACGGGCCCGAAGATCTCCTCCTGGGCGAGGCGGTGATCGGGACCGACGTCGCCGATCAAGGTCGGGCGCACGTAGTAGCCGGCCTCCGGCAGGTTGGTGCCGAGCGCGCCCTGGGCCAGGATGCGCGGGCCGTCGCGGCCGGCGAGCGCGAGGTAGCCCTCGATCCGGCGCTTCTGCTGCGCGTTCACGACCGGGCCGAGGTCGAGGTCCTGGGAGCCCGCCCCGACCTTCAGGGCCTCGAAGCGCCGCGCGAGGTCGGCCGTGAAGCTGTCGTAGACCGGCGCCTCGACCAGCACCCGCGAGCCCGCCGAGCAGGTCTGGCCGGCATTCTGGGTGATGCCCCGCACGATGGTGGCCGCCGCGTCGTCGAGGTCGGCGTCGGCGAAGACCACCTGAGGGGACTTGCCGCCGAGCTCGAGCGTCACCGGGATCGTGTTGCGGGCCGCCGCGGCCTGGATCAGCGTGCCGACCTCGGGCGAGCCCGTGAAGCTGACGTGGGCGATGCCCGCATGCGCGGCGAGCGCCGCGCCCGCCTCCTCGCCGAGCCCCGTGACCACGTTGAGGCTGCCGGGCGGGAAGCCCGCCTCCTGGGCGAGCCTGGCGAGGTGGAGCGCCGTGAGCGAGGTGTCCTCGGCGGGCTTGAGCACGACGGCGTTGCCCATGGCCAGCGCCGGCGCCACGGAGCGCCCGGTCATCTGCAGGGGATAGTTCCAGGGCACGATCACGCCGACGACGCCGTGGGGCTCCCACACGGTCATGACGGTGAAGCCGTCCTGGAACGGGATGGTGTCGCCGTGCACCTTGTCGGCGGCGCCGCCGTAATACTCGAAGTAGCGCGCGCAGACCTGCGCGTCGTTGCGCGCGAGGGTGAGCGGCTTGCCGACGTCCTCGCTCTCCATCCGGGCCAGGGTCTCGGCGTCGCGGCGGATCAGGTCGGCGAGGCGCAGGAGCAGGCGGCCCCGCGAGACCGCGTCGAGGCGGCCCCAGGCGCCGTCGAGGGCCGCCTGCCCGGCCGCCACGGCGGCGTCGATCTCGGCCGCGCCCCCGCGGGCGATGCGGGCCATCTCCTGGCCGTCGGAGGGGTTGAGGACGGCCAGGCTCTCGGCCGTGCCGCGCCACTCGCCGCCGATGAAGTTCTGGTGGGTGGTGAAGGTCTGGTGGATGGTCATGGGAAAGCTCCAATCTGTGCGGGGACCGCCCGGGGCCTCGCGGCCCCCGGGGCGGTCCCGGGCGGCAGGACGCGCTCCCGCGCCCCTCCGTCCGGACATCAGGCGCAGGTCATCTCCCCGCGCTCGATCTGGATCGTGCTGTCGACGAGCGAGCGCAGCAGGTCGGGGCTGCTCTCGGTGATCAGGATCGCGACGTCGGGCAGCGCCGCGCGCAGGCGCGCCAGGGCCTCGGCGTAGCGCAGGGCGAGCGCCGGGGCGAGGCCCTGGAACGGCTCGTCGAGCAGCACCGCCCGCGTGCCGACCATCAGGGCGCGCCCGAGGGCCACCATCTTGCCCTGGCCGCCCGACAGGCCCGCCGCCTTGCGGGGCCCGAACTCCCGCAGCTCCGGCAGGAGCCCGTAGACGGCGTCGAGCCGGCGCTCCACCTCCGCCCGCGGCAGGCCCAGGACCTGGGCCGGCAGCAGCAGGTTGTCGCGCACCGAGAAGCTCCCGAACAGCCGGCGCTCCTCCGGGGCGTAGCCGATGCCGAGCCGCGCCCGGTGGTGGGCCGGCACGGCGCCGGCGTCCCGCCCGTCGAGCACGACCCGGCCTGCCCGCAGGGGCAGCAGGCCCATCAGGGCCCGCAATGTGGTGGTCTTGCCCGCGCCGTTGCGCCCGATCAGGGCCACGCGCCCGCCTGGGGGCACCGCGAGATCGACGCCGCGCAGCACGGGCGTCCCCGCGATCTCGACCGCCGCCGCCTCAAGCCGCAGCATGGGCGCCCCCCGCCGGCACCACGCCGATCACCGTGCGCTGCACCTCCGGGTCGTTGAGGATCGTCGCCGGGTCCCCGAGCGCCGCGATGCGGCCCTGGCCCCAGACCGCCACCCGGTCGGCGAAGCGCCCGACCACCTCCATGTCGTGCTCCACGAAGACCGCCGTCACCCCGGCCTCGCGCAGCACCCGCACCAGCGTCTCGACGATGGCCATCTTCTCCGCCGCCGCGACGCCGCTCGTCGGCTCGTCCATCAGGAGCAGGCGGGGGCGCAGCGCCACCGCCATGGCGATGTCGACGAGCTTGCGCGCGCCCTCGTTCAGCGCGTCCGCCCGCACCCCGGCGATGCCCGAGAGGCCGAAGCGGCCGATCAGCTCCGCGGCCTCGTCGCGGTAGCGCGGGCGCAGGAGCGGCGTCAGCGCCGACCACACGCCCTCCCGGGCCGCCACCGCCAGCGCCACGTTCTGGAGCACCGTGTGCTCGGAGAAGAGCTGCGGCAGCTGGAAGCTGCGGGCGATGCCGAGGCCGACGATCCGGCGCGGCGACAGGCCGAGGACCGGCCGGCCCTCGAACGCGATGCTGCCGCCCTGGGGCCGCAGGTAGCCCGTCGTCATGTTGATGAAGGTGGTCTTGCCGGCCCCGTTCGGGCCGATGATCGCCAGGAACTCGCCCGCCTCGACGTCGAGGTCGATGCCGTCGGCGGCCCTCAATCCCCCGAAGGCGAGCCGCAGGCCCCGGGCCGCGAGCAGGACGCTCATGCGGGCCTCCGCCGGGCGATCATGCCCCAGAGGCCGCCGGGCGCGAACACGATCACCGCGAGGAGCACGAGGCCCAGCACCATCTGCCAGGCATTGGCCACGAGGGCCGCGGCGTAGACCCGCGTCAGCTCGTAGGCGGCCGCGCCCAGGAACGGCCCGAGCACGCTGCCGGCCCCGCCCAGGATCGCGATGAACACGAGCTCGCCCGAGGTCGTCCAGTAGGCGATGGCCGGGGTGACGTGGCGGGTGGTGAGCGCGATGATGGCGCCGCCGCAGCCCGCCATCACCGCGGAGGCCACGTAGGCGGCGAGCAGCACGCGCCTCGGGGACACGCCCATGAAGTCGAGCCGCGTCTCCCGCGTCTTGATGCCGGCGAGCGCCTCGCCGAGGGGCGAGGCCAGCGCCACCCGCACGAGCGCCCCGAAGGCGAGCGCGAGGCCGAGCGCGACGGCGAGCACGGCCCATTCCGCCGCCTCGCCGGCGAGCGGCCGGCCGAGATAGGTCACGGGGCCGAGCCGGATCCCGTCCGCCCCGTGCGTGACGGCGTAGAACTTCTCGAGGACGGAGTAGAACACCATGCTGAGGGCGAGGTTGAGCATCCCGAAGAAGATCTCGCGGTAGCGCACCACGAACAGCCCGATCACGAGGCCGACGAGCCCGGAGAGCAGGGCCGCGCCCGGGATCAGCACGAGGGCCTCGGGCACCGCCATCGTCCCGAAGGCGATCCCGTAGGCGGCGAGCGCGAGGTAGAGCGCGTGCCCGAAGCTGACCTGGCCGGCCCGCAGCAGGAGCAGGATGCCGAGGACCGCCAGGCCCTTGGCGAGCGCGATGGTGAGCACGAAGCGCAGCCACGGCACCGCGTAGGCCAGCGCCAGGACCGCCGCGGCCCCGGCGAGGGCCAGGAGGGTTTCGCCCAGGCGGGTCATCGTGCCTCCTCGGGGGGCGCCGGGCCGCCCCTCATATCCGCCGGGTCTCCGCGACGCCGAACAGCCCTTGCGGGCGAAACAGCAGCACCGCCACCATGATGGCGTAGGGCACCACCACCTCGAACTCGGGCGCGACGTAGACCGCGAAGGAGCGCCCGAGGCCGATCAGGAGGGCGGCCACCGCCGCGCCCTCGACCTGCCCGAGCCCCGCCGTCGCCACGACCGCGAAGGACAGCACGATGGTGGAGGCGCCGACCCCCGGCACCAGGGACACGGTCGGGGCCGCGAGCGCGCCGCCGAGGGCCGCCAGCGCCGCGCCCGCCGTGAAGGTCAGGAGCGTGACCTTGGCGGCGTCGATGCCGAGGGCGCGGGCCGCCTCGCGGTCCACCGTCACGGCCACCACCATGCGGCCGACGAGGGTGAAGCGCAGCACGTAGGCGAGGCCCGCGAGCGTCGCCAGGGCCACCCCGGGCAGCACGTAGAGCTGGTAGGCGGTGAACGGGATCACGTCGGTCCCGAACGGCACGTCGACGGTGCCGAGCCACTTCAGCGGCGCGTCGAACACCACCGGCTGCACGCCCCAGACGAGCTTCTGGAGATCCTCCAGGATCATGAACAGCGCGAAGGTGACGAGGAGCTGGAGCACCGGCTCCCGGTCCTGCATGCGCCGCAGCAGCAGCCGCTCGATCAGCGGCCCGAGGATCGCCCCCACGAGGACCGCCGCCGCGAGCAGGACCGGCAGGCCGGCCCAGGGCGGCGCCCCGAGCGACGCGACGAACAGCCCGAGCGAGGCCGCCGCGTAGCCGCCGATGGCGTAGAGGCTGCCGTGGGCGACGTTCAGCACCCGCAGCACGCCGAACACGAGGTTCAGCCCCACCGCGACCATGAACACCGCCGCCGCGTAGGACAGGCCGTCGAGGAGCGCGAGGCCGACGAGGAGCCCGTTCTCGGAGAGCCAGGACATCGCGCCCGCCCGCCCGCTACCGGAACGCCAGCGCCTGGGGCAGCCTCGCCACCATCTCGGGCGTCAGCGTCTTGAGCCAGTCGGCGCTCTTCTGGCCGACGGGCGTGGTCACGGTCTCGGCCGGGAACACCACCATGTCGGTGAGCACCGGGAAGGGGTAGCGCTCGCTGTGCAGCGTCGTGCCGATGATCTGGTTCTCGAGGCCCTGCCCGTCCTCGCGGATGCGCACGCTCGCGGTCGGCGAGGGGAATTCCAGCCCCCGGAAGGCGGCCGCGAGCTCGGCGTCGGTCGGCCAGCCGCCGCCCTTGGCGGCCACCGCCTTCTCGAGGCCCGCCTTCATGGCCGAGACGGCCTGGGCCATGTGGAAGCAGGGATAGATCGGGTAGGCGTTGAAGCGGCTGCGGTAGCTCTCGGTGAAGCGCTTCAGGCGCTCGGGGTCGGCGGGAGCCGGGTGCAGGAACCAGTGGTCGCCGCGGGCGCCCACGATGTGGCCGGGCGGCAGGGCCTTGCCCACCCGCTGGAGCGAGGATTCGGCGAGCGGCATCACGAAGGTCGCGCGCTCGAACAGCTTGCGGTCGGAGGCCTGGCGGATCAGGGCGTCGAGGTCGCCGCCCCAGGAGGTCGACAGCACCACGTCGGGCCGCAGGGCCAGCACGCGGGTGATCTCGGTCGAGAAGTCGGTGGCGCCGAAGCGGGGGAACAGCTCGGCCGCGACCTTCACCCCGGGCTTCAGGGTGTTCATGGCGGTGCGGAAGATGTCCCAGGAATCGCGCCCCCAGGCGTAGTCCTGGTTGATGACCGCGATCGACTTGAAGTCGGGCTTCGCCCTCAGGAGGTAGAGCAGCGCCGAGAGGATCTCGGGCGTGGCGTTGGCCTGGGTGCGGAACGCGTAGGTGTAGCGGTTCTCCTCGAAGATCCGCTGGGTGCCGCAATCCCACAGCAGGGTCGGGCGCTTCAGCTCGTCCGAGAGGGGCGCGCAGGCGATGCAATCGGCCGACGAGATCGCCGCGAACAGCAGGTGGACGCCCTCGCTCTGCACGAGGCGGCGGTACTCGCCGACGAAGTGGTCGACGCCCGGGCCCTCGTCGACGAAGATCGGCCGGACCTTGACCCCGGCGATGCCGCCGGCGGCGTTGATCTCGTCGAACAGCATCTCGGCGGTCTGGCGGCCCGGCACGCCGAACACGCTGGCGGGGCCCGACAGGTAGGTGGCGATGCCGACCTTGATCTCGGCGGGCTTCTGGCCCTGCGCCTGCGCGGGGCGGCCGGAGAGCAGCAGGCTGCCCGCCGTCGCGCCGGCTCCCGCCAGCGCCTCGCGCCGCGTCCAGACACCGGCATCTCTGCCGCCACGACCTGTCCCGGGCATGAGCATTCCTCCCTCGCGCTCGCGCTGCGGCCGGCTCCTCTGAAGGGTGGCGTGGGAGCCTGGCCGCGACGCCGGCGCTTCCGGCCGGCATCGCGGCGATCATGCGGTCGCGCGCGGCGGCTGTCCAATATATAGTTCTGCCGTGGTCGAGACGTTGAGCATATGGAACTGCGGCACCTGCGCTACTTCCTGGCGGTGGCGGAAGAGCTCCACTTCACCCGGGCCGCGGCCCGGCTCGGCATCGCCCAGCCGCCCCTGAGCCAGCAGATCCAGCAGCTCGAGCGCGAGGTCGGCGCGCCCCTGTTCCAGCGCTCGGCCCGCAGCGTCAGCCTGACCGAGGCCGGGCAGCGGCTCGCCCGCGACGCCCGCGAGATCCTGGCGATGACCGAGACCGCGCTGGTCAGCGCCCGGCGGGCGGCCCGGGGCGAGATCGGCTCGATCCGGATCGGCTTCACCGCCTCGGCGTCCTTCAACCCCTTCGTGACCGGGACGATCCGCGACTACCGCGCCGCCTCGCCGGACGTCGAGGTGAACCTCCTGGAGGACAACACCGCCAACCTCCTCGAGCTGTTCCGGCTGCGCCGCCTCGACGTCGCCTTCCTGCGCCCCGCCGAGGGCGAGACCGGGCACCTGACGCGGCACCTGCTCTTCCGGGAGCCGATGGTGGTGGCCCTGCCGGCCGGCCACCGGCTGGCGGGGCCGGAGGCGGCCCTGCCGCTCGCCGCGCTCGCGGGCGAGACCTTCATCCTCTACCCGCGCCGCAACGGCCGCGGCCTCTACGATTCCATCGTCGGCGCCTGCCGGGACGCGGGCTTCAGCCCCGTGGTCGGCCAGGAGGCGCCGCAGATGGCCTCGACCGTGAACCTGATCGCGGCGGGCATCGGCATCTCCATCGTGCCCGCCTCGATGAGCCACATCCGCACGCAAGGGGTGACCTACCGGCCGATCGCCGGCGGGGGGCCCTTCGCCGAGATGAGCCTCGTGAGCCGGCCCGCGGAGGCGCGGGCCGTGGTGGAGGCCTTCGTGGCGCTGGTCACCGCGCGGGCGAGAGGCCTGTGAGGCCGCGGGCCGGCGGGGTGCCGCGGGGTCCCCGCCCTGCGGCCCGTCCGGGCGGCCCCCTCAGAGGCTTCCCTCGCGGATCGAGCCCGGATCGGCGAGCGCGTGCAGCAGGCCCGCCGCCGCGTGGGCGAAGCGCAGGGTCACGGCCTTGCGGCGGGCGCCGGCGAGGGGGTGCTCGGGCGGGTCGCGCAGGATCGCGGCCGCGAACGCGTCGGCGACGATGAGGCCCGTATCCTCGGGCAGGATCGCGGTGGGCAGGCTCTCCGGCACCGCGAAGTAGAAGCGGTCGCAGAAGTCGCGGTAATCCGGCCATTTCCGGTCGGCCCGGAAGTCGGCGACGCTGGACTTGATCTCGATGATCGTCAGCTTGCCGCACGGGCCGAGCGCGATCAGGTCGGCCCGCCGCCCGTTGGCCAGGGTGAATTCGGGGATCGTGACGTGCCCGAGCGCGGCGAACAGGCGCCGGACCCCGCGCTGCACGCCGAGGGCGGTCGGCGACTGGCGGCGGTCGAGGGGCAGCGAGAGGGCGACGGCGGCGGACAAGGCTGTGGAGATCGCGGAATCGGGGGTGGCGCGGGACCGAATCGGGAACGGCATCGGAGCAGGTCGCGCCGGAATTGTCACCTGCGGGAGGCGTCGCGGGGATCGGGGGCGTCCGTCGGTCGCGGGTCCGGAGCGGGGCGCCGGCGGTCTTTGCGCGGGACCCGGCTCCTTGCACGGCAGCCCTTGCGCGAGAACTCTTGCGCGACGCCCCGGCCGGCCGTAGCAGTCGGCGGCAAATCGCTGGAAAATCAATACTTTGGGACGATTCAAATCTACGCCGGCCGCAGCCCCCGCCCCGTGCGACGAGGCCGCGGGCCCCGCAGCCCCCCGCGTCGAGGACCCGGGGGGCATCGCCGCCCGCCCGGGCGCCGCCGCCTGAGGACCGCCCGGGGATGACCGCGTCGCGCATCCGCGCCTGGGCCTTCGTGCACAAGTGGACGAGCCTCGTCTCGACCCTGTTCATGCTGCTCCTGTGCCTGACCGGCCTGCCGCTGATCTTCCAGCACGAGATCGACGAGTGGGTCGGCGCGAGCGCGGGTCCCGCCGCCGTGCGGCCCGGGCAGGCCCGGGCCTCGACCGACCGCATCGCGGCGGCGGCCCTCGCCGACCATCCCGGCAAGGTGATCCAGTACCTCGGCTGGGACCTGCACGAGCCCGACGCGGTGTTCGTGATCCTCAACGACGCCGCGGGCTCGCACCCGAACGCCTCCGTCAGCTCGGTCTACGACGCCAACACCGCGCGGCGCCTCGGGCCGCCCGGCAGCGCCTTCATGGGGGTGATGCTGCGGCTCCACGTCGACCTGTACGCCAGGCTGCCCGGCAAGCTGTTCCTGGGGGCGATGGGCACGCTCCTCGTCGCGGCGATCGTGTCCGGGGCGGTGCTGTACTGGCCCTTCACCCGGCGGCTGCCGTTCGGGACCGTCCGGCCCGAGCGGGCGCGCCGGGTGGTGTGGCTCGACCTCCACAACCTCCTCGGCATCGTCACGGTGGCCTGGCTCACCGTGGTGGGGGCGACCGGGGTGATCAACACCCTGTCCGAGCCGATGATCAACCACTGGAAGGCGACGGAGCTCGGCCGGATGATCGCCGCCCACGCGGGGCCGGCGCCGGCGCGCCTCGCCTCCCTGGACGCCGCGGTGGCGCGGGCCAGGGAGGCGGCGCCCGGGATGACGCCGGGCTTCATCGCCTTCCCGGGCACGCCGTTCTCCACCTCCCACCATTACGGGGTCTTCCTGCGCGGCACCGCGCCCTTCACGGCGCGGCTGCTCCAGCCGGTGCTCCTCGACGGGGAGACCGGCGCCGTCGCCGACACGAGCCGCCTGCCCTGGTACCTCACCACGCTCCTGGTCTCCCAGCCGCTGCATTTCGGCGATTACGGCGGGATGCCCATGAAGGTGATCTGGGCGCTCCTCGACCTCGTCACCATCGTGGTCCTGGGCAGCGGCCTCTACCTCTGGTGGTCGCGGCGGCGCCGGCCGGCGCCGGCGCGGGCCGTCCCGGCGGCCGGCGCCGCCTCCGCATGAGCGCCCGGCGCGCGGCGTCCGCGCGCGCCCGGCGCCCCGCCACCTGGCGGACGGTGTTCGGGGCGCCGCTCCTCGTCGGCGCGGCCACCCTGGTCGGGCTCGCGAGCGCCCTGTTCTTCGAGGGCACCGGCTGGGTGGTGTCGTGGGCGACCCTGAGCCTGCCCCTCGGCCTCGTCGCCTGGCACCTCTGGCGCGGCCTCGCGCCCCGCGGGAGCGGGCCCGGGCGGGCGGCCGGGCGAGGCGGAGCGGCGTCCCGCCGCGAAGGAACCGGTTGATCTCCCGCGTCCGCTCGCAGACATTCGGCGCCGCGCCGGCACCCGGCCGCCGTCCCGGCGCCCGGCGCCGGCCGGCACGGGCGCGCCGGCGGAACCGGTCCGTCGGCGCAACGGCTTGAGAACAGCGCCGCGACGCCCGACGGCCGGCGCGGGAGGAGAGCACGGCATGAGCCAGCAGGGCTTCGCCGAGGGACGCAAGGGCGGCCGCAAGGACGGCCGGGGCGTCCGCCTCGTCGGGGGGACGGCGGTCGCGCGGGACGCCACCGCGGTGCGGCTCGACGGCGTCGCCATCGCGTTCAGCCTGAAGGGGGGCGAGCGCTACGTCGCGGTCGAGGGCATCGACCTCGGGGTGATGCCGGGCGAGTTCGTCGCCGTGGTCGGGCCCACGGGCTCAGGCAAGTCGACGCTGCTCAACGCCGCCGCCGGCCTGCTCAAGCCGGCGGCCGGGCAGGTCGCGGTGTTCGACGCCGCCCTCACGGGCCTCAACGGCCGGGCCGGCTACCTCTTCCAGGCCGACGCCCTGATGCCGTGGAAGACCGCCCTCGACAACGTCGCGGTGGCGCTGGAGCCGCAGGGCGTCCCGCGCCGCGAGGCCCTGAGCCGGGCCCGGGACTGGCTCGCCCGGGTCGGGCTCTCGGCCTTCGTCGACCGCTACCCCCACATGCTCTCGGGCGGGCAGCGCAAGCGCGTGGCGCTGGCCCAGATGCTGATCCGCGATCCCGAGATCCTGCTGATGGACGAGCCCTTCGGGCCCCTCGACGCGCAGACCCGGCAGATCATGGGCAACCTGCTGCTGGAGCTGTGGGCGGCCAACCGCAAGGCCGTGATGTTCGTCACCCACGACCTCGAGGAGGCGATCGCGCTCGCCGACCGGGTGATCGTGCTCTCGGCCGGTCCGGCGGCCCGGATCGTCGGCGCGTACCCGGTGCCGCTGCCCCGCCCGCGCGACATCAGCGAGATCCGCCTCGAGCCGCTCTTCCACGCCCTCTACAAGGAGATCTGGGCGTGCCTCAGGGTCGAGGTCTCGCGCGCCTACGCGAGCGGGCCGGCGTGAGCCCGCGCCGCGCCGCCCCCACCCCGGAGACCCGCCCGTGAACCGCCTCGGCCTGCTCGCGCTCCAGATCCTCGTCGGCCTCGCCGGCTTCGCGGTCTGGCACGTGCTCACCGTCTATCCCGTGCTCGGCGCGCCCAAGCAGATCCAGTTCTTCTTCTCGACCCCGGTCGCGGTGCTGGCGCGGACCTGGGCCGAGATGACGAACCCGGAGATCTGGGGCCACCTCTGGATCACCCTGCAGGAGACCGTGCTGGCCTTCGTGACGGGGGCCGCGGGCGGGATCGCGTTCGGCTTCCTGTTCGCCCGCAACGCCCTGCTCGCCGCGGTGTTCGACCCCTACATCAAGGCCGCCAACGCCCTGCCCCGCGTGGTGCTGGCGCCGATCTTCGCGCTCTGGTTCGGGCTCGGCATCTGGTCGAAGGTGGCGCTCGGCTTCACGCTCGTGTTCTTCATCGTGTTCTTCAACGTCTACCAGGGCGTGCGCGAGGTGAGCCCGGTGGTGCTGAACAACGCCCGCATGCTCGGCATGAACGAGCGCGGGCTCCTGCGGCACGTCTACTGGCCCTCGGCGCTCACCTGGATGTTCTCCTCGCTGCACACCGCGGTCGGCTTCGCGCTGGTCGGCGCCGTGGTGGGGGAGTATCTCGGCTCCTCGGCGGGGCTCGGCTACAAGATCCACGAGGCCGAGAGCGTGTTCGACGTCACGGGCGTGTTCGCCGGCATGCTGATCCTCACCGTGTTCGTGATCGTCATCGACACGGTCGTCACCCTGATCGAGAACCGGCTCCTGGTCTGGCGCCCGCAGGCCTCGGGCGGCCCGGGCTAGGGAGCCGGCCCGGCGGCCCGGAGCCCCCCGGGATCCGGTCGACCGCCGGAATCCCAGAAACGAGAGGAACCCCCTGAGATGGAACGCCGCAGCTTCCTCGCCGGCGCCGCCGCGGCGCTCGCCCTCGGCCCCGCCCCGGCCCGCGCGGCCGAGACCGTCAAGATCCGGATCGGCGTCGGCGGCAAGCCCCTGCTCTACTACCTGCCGCTGACCATCGCGGAGCGGAAGGGCTACTTCAAGGAGGAGGGCGTCGAGGCCGACATCAACGATTTCGGCGGCGGCGCGCGCTCGCTCCAGGCCCTGATCGGCGGCTCGGTGGACGTGGTCACGGGCGCCTACGAGCACACGATCCGGATGCAGGCCAAGGGCCAGGACGTGCGGGCGGTGTGCGAGCTCGGCCGCTATCCCGCCATCGTGATCGCGGTGCGCAAGGACCTCGCCGGCACCGTGAAGTCGGCGGCCGACCTCAAGGGCCGGAAGATCGGCGTCACGGCGCCGGGCTCCTCGACGGCCCTCGCGGTGCAGTACGCGATGATCAAGGCCGGCCTGAAGGCGACGGACGCCGCCCTCATCGGCATCGGGGGCGGCGCCGGCGCCATCGCGGCGATGAAGAAGGGCGAGATCGACGCGGTCTCCCACCTCGACCCGGTGATCGCCAAGCTGGAGGCGGACGGCGACATCGCGGTGCTGGTCGACACCCGCACGGAGGCCGGCACCCGGGCGCTGTTCGGCGGCCCCAACCCGGCGGCCGTGGTCTACACCAAGCAGGACTGGATCGAGCACCACGCCGCGGCGACCCAGCGGGTCGTCAACGCCTTCGCCAAGTCGCTGAAGTGGCTGGCCTCCGCGACCCCGGAGGAGATCGCCGACACGGTCCCGCCGGCCTACCATTTCGGCGACCGCGCGCTCTACGTGCAGGCAGTGAAGAATTCGCTCGAGAGTTACTCCCGCACCGGCATCTCCACGCAGGAGGGCATGGCGAGCGTGCTCGACCTCGTCCGCACCCTCGATCCGGAACTGCAGGGCGCCCGGATCGACCTCGCCGCCACCGTCGAGGACCGCTTCATCAAGCGCGCCATGGGGTGAGGGACCAGGCCCCCGGCCCACGGCCGCGGCAGGGCGCCCAGGCCGGGGCCGCCGCGGCGGCGGCGCCCGGGCCGGGCCGCGATCCCGGCCCCTAGGACGGGCGCAGGACGCCGAGGAGGCCCGCCCCCGGGGCGAGCCAGACGAAGGCCCAGACGAAGGCCGAGGTGAGGTTGGCGACCTGGAACGGCAGCCGGGGCAGCGCGGCCACGCCGGCGACCAGGGGCACCACCGCCCGGGCCGGGCCCACGAACCGGCCGAGGAAGATGCCCCAGGCCCCCCAGCGCCGGCAGAACGCCTCGCCCTTCTCGACCATCCCGGGGTAGCGGGTGAGCGGCCAGATCCGCTTGGTGCCCTCCTGGAAGTAGCGGCCGATCTCGTAGGAGAGCCAGTCCCCGAGGATCGCCCCGAGGGCGGCGCCGAGCATCACCGGCCAGAAGGGCAGCCCGCCGGCCCCGATCAAGGCCCCGATGCCGAGCAGGATCACGGTCGCCGGGACGAGCAGCGACAGCACCGCGAGGGATTCGCAGAACGCGATGATCCCGGTGACGGCGGGTGCCCAGGCCTGGTGGTCGCGCAGGAAGTCCAGGACCGTCGTGCGCAGCGTCTCGAAATCCATGGAACCTTGACCGCGTCAGCCTCCGCGACATGTGGGCGGCGCAGGGCGCGGGGCAAGCGGTCCGCCCGCGCAATCGCCGCGCCCGCCGGCCCGCGTCGCTCGGAGCGGCCCCGGGCCTTCGATCGTGTCGCCGTGCCCCCGCGGTGTCGCCGTGGCGGCGACGAACCGGTTTCCTCCGCGCGGCAAATCGCTCTAGGGATCGTGGACCGGCGCGATCCGTCGAGGTGCCCCGCGATGAACGTCCTGTCGATCCAGTCCCACGTCGCCTACGGGCATGTCGGCAACACCTCGGCGGTGTTCCCGATGCAGCGCCTGGGCGTCGAGGTCTGGCCGATCCACACCGTGCAGTTCTCGAACCACACGGGCTACGGCGCCTGGCGCGGCCGGGTGTTCGACGGCGCGGCGATCGAGGAACTGGTCGAGGGCATCGCCGAGCGCGGCGTGCTGCCCTCCTGCGACGGGGTCCTGTCCGGCTACATGGGCTCGGCCGACATCGGCGGCGCCATCCTGGCGGCGGTGGCGCGGGTGCGGGCGGCCAACCCGGCGGCGCTCTACTGCTGCGATCCGGTCATCGGGGATGTCGGCCGCGGCGTGTTCGTGCGCCCGGGCGTGCCGGAATTCATGCGCGACCGGGCGGTGCCGGCCGCCGACCTGATCACCCCGAACCAGTTCGAACTCGACTACCTGGCGGGCACGCCGAGCCGCACCCTGGCGGACGCCAAGCGCGCGGTCGCGGCCGTGCAGGCGACGGGACCGCGGGTGGTGCTGGTGACCTCGCTCCACACCGCCGAGACGCCGCCCGACAGCATCGACATGCTGGCCGCCGAGGGCGGCACCGTCTGGCGCCTGCGCACGCCGCGGCTCTCGCTCAGCGTCAACGGGGCGGGCGACGCCACGGCCGCCCTGTTCCTGGTCCACTACGCCCGCAGCCGCTCGGCGGGCGAGGCGCTCGGGGCCGCCGCGGCCTCGGTGTTCGGCCTGCTGCGCCGCACCGCGGAGGCCGGCTCGCGCGAGATCCTGACGGTCGCGGCCCAGGACGAGTTCGTGTCGCCGAGCCGGACCTTCCCGGTCGAGGCGGTCTGACCCCGGGGCTTGCGCGGCTGGCCCGATCCGTGCTGCGTCGCAGCAGGCCCCCGCCCGAGCGGCCCCTTCCCGAGCGGCCCCTGCCCGAGTGGCCCCTGCCCGAGTGGCCCCTGCCCGAATGGCCCCTGCCCAAGAGGACGACACGATGCCCGCACGCCGCTTCGTCACCCTCGACGTCTTCACCGAGCGCCCCCTCGCGGGCAACCCGCTCGCGGTGGTGCTCGAGGCCGAGGGGCTGGACGACGGCGCCATGCAGGCGGTCGCCCGGGAGTTCAACCTCTCCGAGACGGTGTTCGTGCTGCCGCCCGCCGAGGCACGGCACCGGGCGCGCCTGCGCATCTTCACGCCCGTGCAGGAGCTCGCCTTCGCGGGGCACCCGACGGTGGGCACCGCCGTGCTGCTCGCCCTGCACGACCGGCGCGCCGGGGCGGCCGACGCCATCGCGTTCGGGCTCGAGGAGGCGGTCGGCACGGTGCCGTGCGTGGTCGAGACCGGGGACGGGCGCGGGCGGGCCCGCTTCCGCCTGCCGCGGCTGCCGGAGGTCTGGGGCGAGGGCGAGGAGCCGGACGCCGCGTCGGTGGCCGCCGCCCTCGGGCTCGCGCCGGGCGAAGTCGGCTTCGACCGCCACCGCCCGAGCCGCCACAGCGCCGGCACGCCCTTCCACTTCGTGCCGCTGCGCACGCTCGCCGCCCTCGGGCGGGCGCGCGCCGGCGCCGAGGCCCTGGAGGCCGCCTTCGGGCCCGGCGCCAAGGTGTTCCTCTACACCCGGGAGACCGAGGACCCGGCCCATTCCTTCCGGGCGCGCATGTTCGCGCCCGGCGCCGGGATCCCGGAGGACCCGGCCACCGGCGGGGCCGTCGCGGCCTTCGCGGGCGCCCTGATGCAGTTCGAGCCCCTCGGCTCGGGCACGCACGACGTCCTGGTGGCCCAGGGCTACGAGATGGGCCGGCCGAGCGAGATCGCCCTGCAGCTCGTCATCGCGGAGGGCGCCCTGCGCTCGGCCGAGATCGGCGGCAGCGCCGTGGTGGTGTCCGAGGGCGAGATCCGGGTCTGATGGCGCCGGCGACGCTCACACGGGTGCCGCGGGTCACCGCCGCCCTGCGGGACCACGACTGGGCCTGGGCCCGGGAGAACCGCCCCCGGATCGACGCCCACTGGGCGGCGCGGCGCGCGGCGCGGCCCGCGATGTTCAACGGCCGGGTGCTGATGATGAGCGGGCAGGCGCTGGCGGACGGCACCCTGCACGCCTGGCTGTTCGAGACCGACTACGCCGTCCTGACGGCGTTCAAGGATCTCGGCTTCCCGGACCCGAGTGTCTCCAACGCCTTCGCGGCGGCGGTGCCGCGCACGGCCGACGGCGCCTACCTGCTCGGCGTGATGAACCGGCACACCGCCAGCGCCGGCCAGGTCTACTTCCCGTGCGGCACGCCGGACCACGCCGACGTGGCGCCGGACGGCACCGTCGACCTCGCGGCGAGCGCCTTGCGCGAGCTGCGCGAGGAGACCGGCCTCGTCGCGACCGGGGCCCCGGACGCGGGCTGGGTCGTCGTGCGCGACGGGGGGCTCACGGCCTTCCTGAAGCCGGTGGCGCTGCCCGACGACGCCGCGACGGTGCTGGCGCGGGTGGACGCCCACCTCGCGGCCGAGGCCGAGCCGGAGCTCGCCGGGATCCTCACCGTGCGCGGCCCCCGGGACATCGACCCCGCCCGGATGCCGGGCTTCGTCCAGGCCTACCTGCGGGCGGCCTTCGCCTGAGGCCGGGCGCCGGCGCGCCCCGCCCTACCCCCTGGCCGGGAGATCCGCCGGCCTCGCGAGGAGCGGGATCGCCTTGCGCAGGAGGTCCGCGAAGTCGGCGCGGCACATCCGGAAGAACAGCACCGTGCGCTGGCCCTTCACCAGGACCTGGAACGACCAGTGCTCGCCCTGGCGCAGCTCGACCCGGTCGAACATCTGCCGGACCCTCGTCAGCAGCGCCTCGGCGCGGGTCGACTCGATCTCGACCTCGACGATGCGGTGGTGCGCCGTGGGAAGAACAATCGCCATCGTGGACCGTGGGTCGGGCGCGCGGCGCGCCGCGGGTGACGGACGATCCGGTCCGCCCGGGTGACGGACGAACCAGTTCGCGGGTGACGGACGAATCGGTCCGCCGGGTGATGATCGGCCAGGGCGGCAGCCGTGACAAGCAACGCTTGGCCGGCCCGGCCGGCGGGCGCCCGGCAGGCGGGGGGCCGACCCGGACATGCAACACACCCGGCCGATCCGCCCGGCCGCCTCCAGGGCGGCCCCGACGGGCCCGCGGCCTGTTGCAGCCTGGCACTGGCGACTCGGCCGGGTTCGGCCGTCTGCTGGCCGCCCGGATGCGAGCAGAGCCATGGCGAACACGAACCTCTTCCTCCACGTCGCCGGATCCCTGGTGTTCGTCGTGCTCGCGGGGCGCGGCATCGGCTGGATGCTCGACGCCTGGGTCCGGCTCGCGCCGGCCGGGATGGACGACGACGGCGCCGCGGCGGAGTAGCCCGGCCGCGCTCCGGGCCCGGCGCCCGCTCACTCCCGGGTGAGGGCGATGATGGCGTGGTAGGCGCAGGCGAGGTCCAGCGTGACGCGCATCTGGCGCAGGACGGCCTTCTCGTCCATCGTCGCCAGGCCCTGCCGCTCCTTGAGCTCGATCGCCGCGAGCTGCCGGGCGATGCGCTCGCGGGCGACGGCGATCTCCGCGTCGAGGCGTGCGAGCGCGGCGCCCTCGTCGGTCTCTCCGGGCGCTTTTCGAAGCACTGGCGTCAGCTCCTCGGAAGCAGGCCCGCGCGCGCCGCCGCGCCGCTGCATTGAGCACGAATCGGCGCGCGGGTGAAACCGCCGGGGCCGCGCCCCGGGCGGCGCACCGGAGCGGGCCGGGCACGCGATTCGCGTCGCCGTAGCAAATGTGGTGGTGATCTGTCCTAATTCGGGATAGATTGTGGCATACGCCCCAGGATGAAGCAGATGCACCCGTCCCCGGAGGATTACCTGACGGTTGTCCGCTCGCCGAGCGAGATTGCGAAATTGCGCGTCCGGGCCATTGCCAACGCGCGGCAATTGAAGGCGCTGGCCTTCGTGGCGCTGCGGGACGGGATGCCG
This sequence comes from Methylobacterium crusticola, assembly GCF_003574465.1. Lineage (GTDB taxonomy): Bacteria > Pseudomonadota > Alphaproteobacteria > Rhizobiales > Beijerinckiaceae > Methylobacterium > Methylobacterium crusticola. Next base: position 5,323 of record NZ_QOWC01000045.1, on the reverse strand, counting down.
AAGGCGGAGTTGCGTGCCTCCAATGCCCGCGCCGCCGCGCGCAGCGTCCTCGGTTTCGCGAGGCGCATTACGGACGAGGCCGAGTCCCGATCTGAGACGATCCGGATGGCAACTCGGGTCCCGGATGCCCGTATCTTGGACCATCTGGAAGAGGCGTGATCGGCCCCGCGCCCTCACCTACGCCTTTTGTGTGCGCCGCGCCTGCGCCCAAGGCGGTAGGCGCGCGCCGCTCGCGCGGATCGCGGCCGTGCCAAGCTGCGGCGTCGACCTGCTGCCCACCTCAAGACAGCAGCGAGGCGGCGGGTCGGGCCTTCCGCGTGCTTGCCGGGCGGGGGCCCGGCCCGCTCCGGCGCCGGCATGCCCGGTGATGCCGGCCCGTCCGTGACCTGCCGGCCTGCCCGCGACTTGCCGTGAGTTGCCCGGGACTTGCCGGCGCGGCGCCGGCTGCCCCCGTCACGAAGGGGCCGGCCCCCGCCGGGACCCGAGCGGGTGGCGCCGGTGCCGGACGGGCGCGACGCCGCCACGGAACCTCGGCGAAGCGGCGCCGTTCGTCGTGAAACCCGGCCGTCCGGCCGGGACAGGAGATGACCATGAGAGCGACAGTGATCGGGGCGTCCCTCGCGGCGGCGCTCATCGGCGGGACGGCCGGCGGGGCCCTCGCCCGCAACAGCGACAGCGGCAGCGGGCTCTCCCCGTACGCGGCGCTGAGCGGCAACGACCGGTCGGCGGGCGTGAACAACGGCAATTACCGGGCGCCGCGATACGACCCCTACCTGCGCGCCTACGGGCCCGACCGCCGGCCCGTCGGCTACCCCTACGGCCGCGTGCCGGCGCCCTATTACGGCTATCCCTACTGATCCCGGCGTGACCGCCCGTCGGGCCCGGGCGCCCTCCGGCGGGCCCGGGCCGGCGGGACGGCATCCGGCCGGGGAGGCGCGCCGGCCCCCGTCCGCCACCGGCCAACGACCCTTCCCCCGCGCCCCCGGACCGGCACCCGGCGAGGGCGACGGGCGCGCTCGCGGTCCGGCCTCCGGTCCGGGACCTGCCGCCGGCGACAGGGAATGTTAACAAAGGCGATCGAAACGTCGATCCGGCTGCGGCGACCGCGTGATCGACCGGGGGAACGCGCATGGGGCATGGCGGCGTCCACGATGCAACGCTGGTCGTGCTCTCCGTCCTGATCGCGACCGGGACCTCCTGGGTCTCCCTCGATCTCGCGGGCCGCATGCGCGCCGCGTCGGGGTGGGTGCGCGGGGCCTGGCTCGTCGCGGCGGCCCTCGTCCTCGGCGGCGGCGTCTGGGCCATGCACTTCGTGGCGATGCTGGCCTTCAGCCTGCCGGGGACCGACATCCGCTACGATGTCGGCCTGACGCTCCTGTCCCTCAGCCTGCCCGTCGCCGTCACGGCCGCGGGGCTCCTGATCGCCGGCCGGTCCGAGGCCGGTCCCGGCGCCATCGCGGTGAGCGGCCTCGTGACGGGGCTCGGGATCGTCGCCATGCACTACACCGGCATGGCGGCGATGCGGATGCCGGCCGACCTGCATCACGACGCCGGCTGGGTCGTCGTCTCGGTCGTGATCGCCATCGCGGCCGCCACCGTGGCGATCTGGCTCGCGCTCCGGACCACGGGCCCCGGGGTGCGCCTCGCCGCCTCGGTCGCCATGGGCCTCGCCATCGCGGGGATGCACTACGCGGCGATGCAGGGCGCCGGGTTCGCGCCCCACGCCGCGCCGCGGCCCTCCGCCGCCGCCGGCATGAACCCGGACAGGCTAGCGGCCTGGGTCGCGGCCACGACCTTCCTGGTCCTGCTCCTGGCCTTCGCGGCCGCCGTGGTCGACCGCCGCCTCTCGCTGCGGGCCGCCCGGGAGGCCGCCGCCCTGCGCCAGAGCGAGGAGCGCTACCGGCTGCTCCTCCAGAGCGTGACCGACTACGCGATCTACATGCTCGATCCCGCCGGGATCGTCGCGAACTGGAACGAGGGCGCGCGCCGCATCAAGGGCTACGAGGCCGAGCAGATCGTCGGCCGTCACTTCTCGCGCTTCTACACCGACGAGGACCGCGCGGCCGGCCTGCCGGCGCGGGCGCTGGCGACGGCGGCCCGCGAGGGCAAGTTCGCGGGCGAGGGCTGGCGCGTGCGCCGGGACGGCACCCGGTTCTGGGCGAGCGTCGTCGTCGACCCGATCATCGGCGAGGAGGGGCGGCTCGTCGGCTTCGCCAAGGTCACCCGCGACATCACCGAGCGCAGGCGCGCCCAGGAGGCGCTGGAGCAGGCGCAGTCCGCCCTCGCGCAGGCCCAGAAGATGGAGGCGATCGGGCAGCTCACCGGGGGCGTGGCGCACGACTTCAACAACCTGCTCATGGCGGTGCTCGGCAGCCTGGAGCTGCTGCGCCGGCGGCTGCCCGACGACCCGAAGCTCGTGCGGCTGGTCGAGAACGCGATCCAGGGCGCCCAGCGCGGCGCCGCCCTGACGCAGCGCATGCTGGCCTTCGCGCGGCGCCAGGAGCTCACCCCCGAGGCCGTCGACCTGCCCTCCCTCGTGCGCGGCATGACCGACCTCCTGCAGCGCTCGATCGGCCCGGGGGTGCGGATCGAGACGCGCTTCCCCCTCGGCCTGCCGCCGGCGCTGGTGGACGCCCACCAGCTCGAGCTGGCGCTCCTGAACCTCGTGGTGAACGCCCGGGACGCCATGCCGGAGGGCGGCGCCATCGCGGTGGCGGCGCGGGAGGGCGCCGGGGGCGAGGCGGGGTGCGGGCTGCCGCAGGACCGCTTCGTCTGCCTGTCGGTCACGGACAGCGGCTGCGGGATGGACGAGGCGACCCTGGCCAAGGCCCAGGAGCCGTTCTTCACCACGAAGGGCGTCGGCAAGGGGACCGGGCTCGGCCTGCCGATGGTGCAGGGCCTCGCCGCGCAGTCGCGGGGCCGCCTCGTGCTGAGGAGCCGGAGGGATGCCGGCACGACGGCCGAGATCTGGCTGCCCGTGGCCGAGGCGGGCGCGATCCGGGAGGAGGGCCCGCCCCGGCGGCCCGCCGCGGCCCGGGCGCTCCCGTCGCTCATCGTCCTCGTGGTCGACGACGACCCGCTCGTGCTCGAGAACACCGCCGCGATGCTGGAGGATCTCGGCCACCGGGTGATCGAGGCCCGCTCGGGCCAGGAGGCCCTCGAGCTGCTGCGGCGGGCGCGCACGCTCGACCTCGTCGTCACGGACCAGGCCATGCCGGAGATGACCGGCGCGCAGCTCGCCGAGCGCATAGCGGCGGAGCGGCCCGGGCAGCGGGTGATCCTGGCGACCGGCTACGCCGAGCTGGCGGGCGGGACCGCGCCGGCGCTGCCGCGCCTGAGCAAGCCGTTCGACCAGGCCGCCCTCGCGGAGATGATCGCGGAGGTGATGCGGGGGCCGGCGAGCGACGACACCGTCGTCGCCTTCCCGAAGAGCGCGTGAGGCGGACCGGTGCCGGCGCCGCGGGACCGCGTGCTCCTGGTGCGGGACGGCAGCGGCGTCGAGGCGATCCGGGCCCGCTTCGGCGGGCACGCCTACGACCTGCACCGTCACGACGAGTGGCTGGTCGGGGTCACGGAGCGGGGCCTCCAGGACTTCTTCTGCCGCGGCGCCCGCCGGGTCAGCCAGCCCGGCCGGGTCATCCTGATCGAGCCGCAGGAGGCCCATGACGGCCGGGCCGGCGATCCCGGAGGCTTCGCCTACAGCATGCTCTACCTGCCCGGCGCCTGGATGCGGGCCGGGCTCGCCGGCGGGCCCGACGGGGATCCGGGCTTCCGCAGCACCCTGGCGGACGACCCAGGGCTCGGGGCCGCCATCCGGGCCGCCCGCGCGGTGCTGGCCGAGCCCGAGGGCCGGCTCGCCCGCGATGCGGCGCTCGACGCGGTGCTGGCCGGCCTGCGGCCGCATCTCGGCCGCCCCCTGCGGCCGCGGCCGCAGGCGGGCGACGCCACCGTGGCGCGCCGGGCGCGCGAGCGGCTCCAGGACGATCCCGCGCGGGACATCGGCGCCGACGCGCTGGCGCGGTGCGCGGGCGCGGCGGACCGCTTCCAGCTCGCCCGGGCCTTCCGGGCGGCCTACGGCACCTCGCCGCACGCCTTCCTGGTGCAGACCCGGCTGGTCCAGGCCCGCCGCCGGCTCGCCGCCGGGGAGCGCCCCGCCGCGGTGGCGGCCGCCTGCGGGTTCGCCGACCAGAGCCATCTCGGCCGCTGGTTCCGCCGCGCCTACGGCCTCACGCCCGCGGCCTACCGCGCCTGCTGCACGGGCGTTCCAGACACCGGCCCCCGCCCGGCCTGACACTCCGCTGGGTCAGGGAGCGACGTCATGGTGTTCGACACGAAGGTGGCCATCCTGGTCCTGGAGGACCTGGCGGTCTGGCAGAAGCTCAACGTCACGGCCTTCCTCGCCACCGGCATCGCCGCGGCGGCGCCCGAGGCCCTGGGCGAGCCCTACGAGGACGCGGCCGGCCGCCGGCACGCCCGGCTGCTGGGCCAGCCCATGCTGGTCTTCGCGGCCGGGCCCGAGGACCTGCGGCGCGCCTACGCCGCCGGGATCGCGCGCGACCTGACCCGCGCCGTCTACGTCCGGGCGATGTTCGCCACCGGCCACGACGCCGCCAACCGCGCCGCCTTCCGGGCCGAGCCGGCGGACGCGCCCGACCTCGTCGGGCTCGCCCTGCGGGGGCCGCGCAAGGAGGTCGACCGGGCGACGAAAGGCGCGTCCCTGCACCCGTGAGCGCGCCGGGCGCCCGAGCCGGCCGGGGCCGCGGCCTCAGTCGGGCAGGGTCAGGCAGCCGTCGGCCGCGAGGGCGAAGCCGGGATTCCAGGCGACCTCCCACAGGAACCCCTCCGGATCCGCGAAGTGGCCGTGGTAGCCGCCCCAGGCCGCATCCTGGGCGGCCCGGGTGATCCGGGCGCCGGCGGCCGCGGCCGCCGCGAGCACGAGGTCGACCTCGCGGCGGCTGCGGGCGTTGTAGGCCAGGGTGAAGGCCTGCGCGCCCGGCGGGCCGGCGGGCACGCCGGCGTCGCGGGCCATCGCGTCGCGCGGGTAGAGCGACAGGCCGAGGCCGCCGAGCTGGAAGAACGCGACGCCCTCCGCCGCGCGCACCCGCCGGGGCCAGCCCAGGGCCTCGTAGAACGCCGCGGCGCGGGCGAGGTCGGTCACGCCGAGGGTGATCAGGCTCACGCGAGGGTCCATGGCTTCCCCGGCCTTTCCGGCGTGGTTCCCGGCGGAGCGCGGCCTCCTCCGGCCGCGGCCCGCGCGGACGACGAACGGTCGCCGGGACTTGGCCCGACGCGGTGCGGTCCGTCAAACCGGGGCGCCCCCGCG